>JBNGCY010000032.1:0-25983 GCA_049975505.1 Desulfuromonadaceae bacterium
AACATGCCGGAGAATTGAGGGTTAAGAGTACAGTGGGTAAAGGCTCGACCTTTGAGGTCAGACTCCCGCTGCATGCGCCTGAAGAGGATAAAGGCCCGGACAACACTTCTGCAAACCCCAGGAAAAGGGGATGACGGGTGGTTTACATGCAGGATAACCAGGGGATGAAAGGTGAAATATACGCCGATCTGCAGGCGGCACTTCCCGGCGTGGATGTGCGCGCGGGGATGGCGCGCGTCATGGGCGACCGGGAGCGATATCTGAGTCTGCTGGAAAAATTCAGCACCCGGTTTGCCGGTTTTGCCCAGACGTTGCAGCAGCATCTGGACAACGGCGATATGGAGAAAGCGGTGATTGAGGCCCATTCCCTCAAAGGGATCGCCGCAAGTCTCGGTGCGGCGGATCTTCAGCAGGCTGCCAAAGAGCTGGAGCACCAGCTGCGCCAAAACGAAGAACCGACGGCCAGAAGGCGGGTGGAACAGCAGTTGGATGCGCTGATGCAGGGCCTTAAAGGTCTCGATATCCATAAAACCACATTCCCACCAGTTCCCCCCAGCGATTCCCCCGAAATCGAGGAAGATATCGAGTCGCAGTGGCGTCAAGGGCTGGAGCAACTCCTGTCCCCGCTGCACAAGTTGCAGGTAAGGCGGGTAAAAGTTCAGCTTCAATCCCTGCAGGAACAGATCCGGACCCCGGAACAGCGTAAGCAGTTTGACGCGCTGGAGGCTATGACGCGCGAGTATAAGTTTAAAGAAGCTGCCGCTGCGGTTGAAGATATGCTCCAAGAGTGTTGAAGGCACAGCTAACAGGCGCATCCATTGAGTTTTGCGCCATATAACAATTGATGCTTACACAAAAAGTATCAAAATAGATGGATAAGCCCATGGGCGTACGCCTGAAGACATTTTTGCTTCTCACTCTGGCAGTGATTATATCCATCATTGCCTATGTGTACTGGTACTCCTATGCGGATAAACAGCGCATGGAGGAGGAGCTGCGCACCCTCGCGCAGAACTACACCCACGCCTTTGACGCCGAATTCCAAGCCGTACAGGAGCGCATGCTCCAGCTTGCACTCTTTACCGCGAACGATAACCATGTGCAGGAACTCATGGCCGCCGCCACCGAAGCAGTTAAGGAAGAGGGGGGCGGCAGGGGTGGCCCCCGTAGCGCCGCTATCCGCGAGCAGCTGTACCGCCATCTGCGCTCCGGGATCGAGGAGCTCGCGGATAACTTTGATATTGTCACCCTCCATTTTCATCTGACTCCCGGAGCACTGAGTTTTTTGCGCTTTCATAATCCGGAAGAGATGGGAGACCGGCTCGATGATGTGCGCCCCATGGTGGTGGCGGCAGGGCGTAAACATCAGACGGTGAGCGGATTTGAGATCGGACGCTATTTTGCCGGTGTGCGCGCAGCGGCGCCGATTTTTGCCCCTGCAGATCACAATGGCGAACAGAGATGTGTCGGGGTCGTGGAGTTCGGCACACCGATTGACAGCCTGCTCGAAGGTCTGCATGCCCATCGCCCCTGGATACATGGTGCCGCCTTCGTGAATGCCTCAACTCTTAAGCGTGATATGCTCCCTCGGACTTATGCCGCCGCCACTTCAGAGTATTTAACAGTCAGGGCTAACGGTGAACGTTTCCATCTGAGCGCCTCCACTTCGGAAGAACTGAGTGAATTTCTCTCCATCCCGGAATTTCAGACCGGTCTTTTTCAGGCTAGCCACTTTCGTTTCAGCGCTGCAGAAGGGATATACAACGCCGCCAGCGTACCTCTGCATGATTATGCCTCCCGGCGCGCGCAGAATAGTCCGGGCGTGGGCAAAGTGGTCATCTGGCAGGACATCAGTGAACGCATAATGCAGCACCGCGAGATCGTCACCAGCCTGATCTGGTACGGGGTATTTCTTTTTCTGGTGCTCGAGGTGTGTATCTATGTGGCGCTGTATCTGGTGACAACCAAACTCAGGGAGGAACTCGATCATCAGCGCCAGTTGGAACGCGTCAGCGGTAAGGCGCTGAAGGCGGTGAGCACAATCGGGCACGTGGAACAGCAGCCCCAGATCCAGCTGAACCGTATCCTGCAGGAGCAGCTTCGCGACGCGGTCGATCAACTCGGGGCGGAAATGGGGATGTTCATCAGTGCCTGTGATACTGCAGGCGAATTCCGCATACTTGCGGTTTCCGATATGGTGTGGTCCACTTCTCGAGGTGCCGGGCGTTATGTCCAGGCGCGCACCCAGCTGGTACAACAGGGCTACATCCCGTTGCATATGGAGAAGAATATCCTGGTTGAGGTCATGCAGGCCGGTAGAACCAGGGTGCTGGAGCCTTCTGAATGTACCCGGGATATCATTCCTCTGCTCCCTGAAGGGCATCCGCATATCGGCAACGGGCTCCTGGTTCCCATCCAGGTGGGGGATACCACTCTGGGGCTTCTGGTGCTGGCAAACCGGGCGTGCGGTTTCGGTACACGTGAGCAGATTGTCGCCAGGGCTTATGCCGCGGCAGCGGCACTGCTCATGCACTCCGATCTGCGTGAGGTGGAGCGCCTCAGCGCCCTGGAAACCGCGCGCATCAAGGAGGATCTGTTCCGTAACCTCAACCATGAGTTACGCACTCCCCTTAATGTGATTAACGGCATGTGTCAAAATCTCGCGGGTACCAACCTCGACGCGCTCCAGACTCATCGCCTCAGGCAGATAAGCGATGCGGCAAAGCGTTTAACCCTTCTGGTCGAAGAAGTGCTGCTTTTCACCGGTCTCGATGGGGATGACAAAGCGAAACTCCATGTCACAACATTTCGTCCCCGGGCTCTGGTGCAGAGCGTAATAAAGGAGTTTGCCACCTGCGCGCGTGAGCGCGGCATCGAGCTGAGATGTGAATGTGGCGGACAAACGTGCAGGGCTGTCAAAGGGGACAGTGAAAAAATTTCATTGATCCTGCGGCAACTGCTGAGTAATGCGTTAAAATTCAGTCGCGATGCTGAAGTGCTTGTGAGTATGGAGGAACTCAGCGATTCTGCAGCCGGGGGCGGGAATGGCAGGGAGAGATGCACTCTGCGTTTTGGCGTCACGGATCACGGCATCGGCATAGCTCCGGAACAACATGAGCTGATTTTCGAACCTTTTTATCAGTGCGACCCTTCGCGCGTGCGCGAATATGAGGGTGCAGGGCTGGGCCTGAGGGTGGCCCGCAAACTGGGGGCAATTCTGGGGACAGAGATTAAGCTGCACAGCGAAGTTGGGGTGGGGAGCACCTTCTATTTTGATCTGACTCTGGAGTGCGCAGGTACAGATCAAAGCGCGGCAGCGCCTGCCCCTGCTTCTTCTCCGGAGACGGATCAGCGCACCTGCGCTATGCAGGCAGGCAATGAACGCGAACTGCAGGAGTTGCTGTCTGAACTCGAGGAGCCGCTGCTTCATTCGCGCCCGCGCCCGTGTAATGCTCTCGTGACAAGGATTGAAGCCAGAAGCTGGCCGGCATGGCTTGCACCTCAGGTGGATAGTGTGTTGCATTGCATGCATAAATACCGCTATCCGGAAGCTCTCGATCTGGTCCATCAGCTCCAGATCAGGCTTGACGCGTATCTGAAAACTGGCACACACAAAGAACCCTGTAGAATAGAAGATTGAGCCTCTTTATATTCCAGGGCTTCTGGGACGGTTTACACACAAGAATCAGAAACATTCAGGGGGTAAAAGGATTGTTGGGTATGTGGAGACGGAATAAATCTGAAGCGCGCCGGGAAGAGGTGCAGAACATGACCCCGGAAGATTGTACACAACCAGGGCACGGGATTGACACGCCGGATGGAGAAGACGTGCTTATGGGGAAAAAACAGATACTGATTGTCGATGACAATGACTTCAATATCGACACCCTGGTGGCCGCACTTGGAGATGACTACGATCTGCGCGTCGCCCTCGACGGCCAGACGGCTCTTGACCTGATTGACCAGAGCGAGCAGCTGCCCGACCTTATCCTTCTGGATATCATGATGCCGCGCATGGACGGCTACGAGGTGTGTCGGCGTCTGAAGTCGAGTGAGCGTACCAGCGGGATCAAGATTCTGTTCCTCACCGCCATGGATGATGATGAAGACCAGGAAAAGGGTCTGCGCCTCGGAGCGGACGATTACATTGTCAAGCCTTTCAGCCCCTCCATCATCCGCGCGCGCGTGCGCACCCATCTGAAACTCAAGGAATACCGCGATCATCTGCAGGAGAAAGTGGCGCAGAAAACCGAACAGCTGCGCCACGCCCAGGAGGCGATTATTGCGAGTATGGCGGTAATGGCGGAGCGCCGCGATCCCGAGACCGGAGCGCATATCCAGCGCACCAAGGCGTATGTCAAAGCGCTGGCCTACGCCATGGCGCAGGAGATGCCCGATAAACTTTCCCGCACCACTATCAGCATGCTGGAACAGGCGGCCCCGCTGCACGACATCGGCAAGGTTGCGGTACCGGATCATGTATTGTTCAAACCCGGCCCTCTGACCAGAGAAGAGTTCGAGATCATCAAGGATCACACCACCTTCGGGGCCGATATCATCCGTAAGACCGAGATGATAGTTGGGGATAACCCCTTGCTGAAGATCGCGGAGCAGATTGCGTGCTGTCATCACGAAAAGTGGGATGGGAGCGGCTATCCCAACGGGTTCGCGGAAGAGGATATCCCCATCGCCGCGCGCCTGATGGCCATTGCGGATGTGTATGATGCCCTTATCAGCGAACGCCCGTATAAAAAAGCATTTTCGCACGCCCAGGCGGTGGATATCATTCTCCATGGTGACGAACGCACCCGTCCTGAGGAGTTTGATCCCAGGCTGCTGCGCTGTTTTGAGCGCATTCATCCCCAGTTTGATGAAATAGCCCACGCTTTTGTTGACTGATGCAGCACATGGACGAAGCCGATACAATCGCAGCCGATCCAGCAGATTCCCCGCCTACAGTGTTGTGTGTGGATGATGAACGCAGCATCCTGCGTGCATTGCAGCGCCTTCTTATGGAAGAAGCGTGCGAAGTAGTGAGTGCCCAGAGCGGCGCAGAGGCTCTGGATGTCCTGCATGAAATACCCGATGTGGCCCTGATCATTTCCGATCAGCGCATGCCCTCCATGACCGGAGTGGAATTTCTCAGCCAGGCCAAAGAGATAGCGCCGCAGGCTCTGCGTGTGATGCTTACCGGCTATGCCGACATGGAAGCCACCATGAACGCGGTTAATCAGGGGGAGATCTGGCGCTACCTCACCAAACCATGGGATGACGATGCCCTTATACTTCTGGTGCGCGATGCGTTGCAGCGCTACAATCTCGAGCAGGAGAACGCGCGTCTGCGCGCCGAAATTGAGAAGAAAAATGCTGAACTCGCAAGCTGGAATGAGCGCCTCAAACAGCGGGTTCTGAGCCAGACCGACCGTATCCGCCAGAAGAGCGAAGAACTCGCGCGCAGTAACAAAAGTCTGCGCCAGAGTTTTGACCAGGTGCTCAACTCGTTTGTGTGTCTGCTGGAGTTGCGGGATAAAAAACAGCGCAATCATGCGTTCAATACCGCTGCCATCGCTGCGAATATGGCGCAAATCCTCGGATTGGACCGTGCCGAACTGAAGGATGTGCGCGCGGCGGCACTGCTCCACAGCATCGGCAAACTCGGAATTGATGAAAAGATTCTGCGCAAACCCGAATCGGCGCTGGATGATAAACAGTGGCGCGCGTATCGCCAGTATACAGTTCGTGGCGAAACCGCGCTCAACCCCATAGAAGAACTGCGGCGCGCGGGCATTCTTATCCGCCATCTCCTCGAATTCTACGACGGCAGCGGCACTCCGGACGGACTTCAGGGTGAGCAGATCCCCCGCGGCAGCCGCATCATTGCCCTGGCGGAATACCTCGACCGCCGTATCAATGAAAGCGGGGCGAGTCTGGGGCTGGTGCTCCAGCAGGTGAAAGACCTCCTTGGCACCCGTTTTGATCCGGCGTTGTACAAGCCGTTGGCCGAAGCGGCCGGAGGGCATTACAGCGACCAGAAAGCCGTGGTAGAGCATGCACGCCGCTGCGAGCTGGAGCCGCGTGAGCTGGCCGTAGGGATGATGGTGTTGCGCGATGTCTACAGCGGCACCGGGCTGTTGTTGCTCCAGAAAGGTTCGGTACTCAGCGCCGAAAATATCCGTTCTTTAAAGCACTACTACGCCTCCGATCCGCCGGAGCGCCCGGTTCAGGTGCTGGTGAAACGGGTTACTGACTAAGTGGAGGGTGGCAACGTGCCATTTCCTCTTTCCTTAAGGTGATTTTCTTATGCATAACAGCCATTCATTTTTGCGCCAGAAGTTTCGCCAGCTCTCCATCCCCCAGACTCTGGTATTGTACTACTCCCTCGCAATTCTCGCGGGGGCGGTATTGCTTGCGACTCCGTTTGCCGCCCATGGCGAGCCCCTTTCCTTTCTGGATGCACTCTTTACCGCGACCTCGGCGCAGTGTGTCACCGGCCTCATTGTAGTGGATACGGGTACAAAACTCACCCTTTTCGGCCAGTTGGTGGTGCTGTTTCTGATCCAGATCGGCGGCCTGGGGATCATGACCTTTTCCGTGTATCTGTTCATCTATCTGCGCATGGGGGTGAGTACGCGCGGGCGCTGGATCATCAACGAAACCCTGATGCACTCCCCCATCGGCACCTGGCGCGAACTCATCAGGAGCATTTTTGTATTAACTGTGGTGATAGAAGCCCTCGGTGCGCTCCTGCTCGCATGGGCTCTGGTGCCGCAGCTCGGGCTGTGGGCGGGGATCTACAGCGCTGTCTTTCACTCCATCTCCGCCTTTTGCAATGCCGGGTTCTCCCTCTTCAGCGACAGTCTGGTGCAGTTCAGCGCCAACAGTCTGGTCAACGCTACCGTCATTGCCCTGATCGTGTTAGGGGGCATTGGCTTTCTCGTCCTGCGCGAACTCCTGGACGTGTTGAAGCAGTGGCGCAAACGCCCACGCAAACCGGTAAGGGTTTCTCTGCACAGCAAAATTGTGTTGATAGCGAGTGCATTTCTGATCGTATACGGAACCCTGATGATTGCGTGGTTGGAGCAGGATAATACCCTTGCGGGTCTCTCGCTCCTGGAGGGATTCTGGACCTCGCTGTTTCAGTCCGTTACTACGCGCACCGCCGGGTTCAACACCCTTGATCTCGCCCAGTTCCGTGCGCCAACGCTGTTTCTCATGATTTTTCTGATGTTTATCGGCGCCTCTCCGGGTTCGGCGGGCGGGGGGATTAAGACCACGAGTATGGCGCTGTTTTTTGCGGTTTTCTACAGTCGTCTGCGTGGCAGCCGTCATGTCACGTTGTTCCGCCGCACCATTCCCGATGAGGCCATAACCAAGGCGCTGGCGCTGACGATACTTGCTTTTATTCTCATCGGGATGGCGATATTTTTCCTTATGATTGCGCATACTCCGGACATAGCCCATGAGGGTGCGCGAGAATTTTTGAGCTACACCTTCGAGGCGTTCTCCGCCTTCAGCACCGTAGGGTTGTCGGTGGGGGCGACGGCAGAACTCAACAGCGCAGGGAAAATGGTGGTTATCGGGCTGATGTTTGTGGGGCGTGTCGGAATGCTCACCATGGCGTTTGCCATTGCCGGGCGCGTCAGACGTTTTGCCCCCTGCTACGCAGAAGAAAACATAATGATCGGCTGATTTCTGGAGGTAGAAGTGAAACATAAAAAGAAATTTGGCGTTATCGGACTGGGGCACTTTGGTTTTCATGTCGCTTCCACCCTGTATGAGGAGGGGCACGAAATAACCGCCATTGACCTTAACAAAGACAAGGTGCAGGCCATAAAAGACGTCAGTTCCTTTGCGATTGTGGGGGATGCGGCAAACAAGGAATTTCTTGAGGCGCAAGGGATCAAGGATATGGAGGCCGTGGTGGTTTCCACCGGATCGCGCTCCCACCTGTCTACTCTGATCACTCTGTATCTGAAGGAACTTAAGGTGCCACGCATCTTGGTAAAGGCAATCAGCGAGGATCACGGACGTATCCTCGAACGCATTGGCGCATCGGATGTTATTTATCCCGAAAAGGATATGGCGATCCGCGTGGCACGCAACATCAGCAGTCCCAATATCCTGGAGTATATACCCCTGGCCGAAGAGTACTCCCTTTCGGAAATGTCGGCAGCGAAGGGGTTGCGCGGCAAAAGCCTCAGGGAGTTGGATTTGCGGAATAAATTTCAGATTATGGTGATCGCCATCAAGGATGTCCTTACTGACGCGTTTATCCCGAACCCATCCCCGGACTACAAAATCAAAGACAGCGATATTCTAATTGTTCTGGGGAAAACCGATGACATTGACGCCGCACTGGACAAGTTGGCGCAGGGGTAGTTTTTCTGTAAGGATTCACCACCGCTACCGGTGAGGGCTTGTGGTACCCATGGAAAGGGCGTCTGTCGCCATGGACGGCGACAGTCGAACGGCCATGGACGGCGCAAAGTGTCCCTTGGAATGGGTGCCACAAGGCCTTACTGAACAGTTGCGTATCTCTCAGGCTTCGCCACTCAGGGAGTAGGTTACATCAAAGAGTTCGGCATCGATATTGTCCTGGCGTTTGCGGTGATAACGCCCCTGGAGTTCCTCGCGCTGTTCATCGATGTTCCTTTCTGCGCGCTGCATCGCCGCAAGGCGCGCGCTGTTTTCACTCGCCAGACCTTCTGCACACGCACGAAAGAGGGAGATAAACAGATATTCGCGCACCAGGGCCTGAAGACATTTTTCCCCCGGAGCCCAGATTTGCGGGAGGGCAGGGGTGGGCCAGGTGCGTTCGCGCAGGCGTTCGTGCCACGCCTGTTCCAGGGGGAGGATCTGTTCGGTGACGGGGGAGTAGCGTGCTCCCCCTTCGAGTTGGTTGTAGCCTGCCACCATCCCCGCCGTTGTCGCGCCCAGCCCCGCAGGGGATGGGGACAGAGCGGCATATTCGAGGAGGATATCGCTACACGCTGAAGTGATTGCCTCCACGGTTGTGGGGGTGGAAAGATGGCGCGCTATCTCAAATCCTCTGGTTTCGAGTTCGTCGCGCATCCGCTCTCCCATGCTTATCAGGTGGATGGGGAGTTCCTGACTCTTGAGATATTCCTCCACCTGTGCGCCAAGTTTCTGATTGAACGCTCCCACCATCCCCTGATCAGAGCCGATGGCAATAAGCATAACCTGGCGTGGTTTTATCCCTCCTCCCGGGGCGATTAACCCGGTGGACATATTTCCCCGGCGCAGACACGCTGCGAGCCCCAGTTCCACACTGTCGGTGTAGTGTTTGAGCGATTGTACCGCATCTTCATACTGCCCGATATTGGAGGCGGCAAGGGCCTTCATGGTGCGGACTACACCTCTGAGTGTGCCTATGGTTTCGAGCTGGCGTCTGAGGTGCAACAGGGAATCGCTCATGTGCGCTGATCTCCTGTCTCTTTGTCCGTGGTGTCTTCTGCGGCATCAGAAGCGGAGCTGGCAAAACGGGTCAAGGCCTGTTCCACTTTTTCTTTAATCTCCTCCAGGTGGGGGCCGGTGTGCTCACGATCCTGCAGAACCTTGTCGATATCTTCCGGCGTGAGGTCGTGGGTGATATTGCGTATCGCGTGGCGCACGGTCTCCTGCGCGGCTTCCATCTGTTCCAGGGGGATAGAGTCGAACATCCCCTGATCCAGGGCCTGAAGGGTGGCAATCTGTTCCAGGGTGGGCACCGGAGAGAACTGATGCTGCTGCAGACACGCCCTGATCCGCTGTCCGTGGGTGATGCTTGCGCGCGTGCTCTTATCCAGGCGGGTGCCGAAGCGCGCGAAGTTTTCCAACTCCTCGAACTGGGCATACGCAAGTTTCAGCGAGCCCACGATGGCGCGATACGCGGGATACTGCGCCTTACCCCCCACGCGCGATACCGAGGTGCCGATGTCGATAGCGGGGAGTTGCCCTTTTTCAAACAGACGCGGAGAGAGGTATATCTGCCCGTCGGTGATGGAGATCAGATTCGTGGGGATATACGCGGACAGATTGCCCGCCTCGGTTTCCACGATGGGTAGAGCGGTGAGGGAACCTCCGCCGCGCTCGGGCTTCAGATGGGTGGAGCGTTCGAGGAGGCGCGAGTGGAGGTAGAATACATCTCCGGGGAACGCCTCGCGCCCGGGTGGGCGGCGCAGAAGCAGGGAGAGCTCACGGTATGCGCGTGCATGGTGGGTGAGGTCATCGTATACAATGAGAACATCCTCCCCCTGGTGCATGAACTCTTCGGCAATGGTGGTGGCGGCGTAGGGGGCGATATACGCCATCCCCGGGGGATCACTTCCCTCGGTTACCACCACGGTGGTGTATTCCATGGCACCGTGCTCTTCGAGGGCGGCAATCACGCGGGCGACGGCGGCTGCGCGCTGACCGATGGCGCAGTAGATGCAGCGCACGTTGTGGTGTTTCTGATTGATGATGGCGTCCACCCCGATGGCGGACTTGCCCGTCTGGCGATCCCCAAGGATCAGTTCGCGCTGCCCGCGGCCGATGGGGATTAAGGCGTCAATGGCCTTGATCCCGGTCTGAAGCGGGGTGGTGACCGGGGCGCGATCCATAATGGGGGGTGCAGGGCGTTCGATGGGGCGTTGCGCGAGTCCATGCAGGGGCGCGCCTCCATCCAGGGGCTCGCCGAGGGGATTAATGACCCGTCCCAGAAGGCTGTCCCCCACCGGGACTTCCATCACCCTTCCGCTGCGGCGTACACTGGCGCCGGTTTGCAGGTTTTTGTTACTCCCCAGCAGGACTACCCCCACTTCGTCGGGGTCGACATTGAAGGCAATTCCCTTTATGCCGTGCTCGAACTCGAGCATCTCCTCAAACCCCACTCCGGGCAGTCCTTTCACTTTCGCAATCCCGGTACCCACTGTGCTGATGCGCCCGCGTTCCTGCACTTCCATGCTCGCTTCAAGATTCTCACTGGTGCGCGCAAAGCTGGTGCAGGCCTGACGCAGCCAGGCTGGGATATGCTCTGAGTTGTTACTCACGCTGATGTCTCCTGTTGAGCAGATGAGCGATTTTTCTGGTTTTGGTTCTGATGTTGATTTTGTTCCTGCCCCGCAGTGCCGATCTCTTCGAGCTGGTGTTGGAGCTTTTGTTTCATCTGTTCCAGATAAGCATCCAGGTTCCATTCCAGATGGTAGTCGTCCCACTCGAGTTTGATGCCACAGGTCATGGCTGTATCATACCTGAAGTTGACATTCTTCAGGCCTAATTTGTCGCTCAGTGCGCTGCTGAGATCCTTCCGCGTGTTTTCATCCACAGGAAAACTGGTCTTGAGCAGCGGAGCGGTTTCGGTATTGGCGCTGATGCGTTCGAGTTGTGTGCACTGTTCGGGGGCAAGGTGCCCGATAAGGGCGATAAAATGGCGCACCATCTGTTGCTCCAATCTCTGATCAGCGAGGTCGTGCAGGGCGTGACGCACTGCCGTGTGCAGCTCCTGCAGGACACAATCCCGCAGGTGGGTATGCACCTGCTGCTGTTCAGCGCGCACCTGGTCGCGCCATTGCTCCTTCTGCGCTTCAATTTCGCTGCGTGCCTTCTCAAGCTCACTCTCTCTGAGCTCCATGGCCTCGGTGCGCGCCTGCTCCAGAAGGGTGTCACGCTGTTGCTGGAGCTTGAGTTGTTCGTCTTCGAGCTTGTGCTTTAATTCCTGCGCCTGTTCCTGTTCATCCTGAGCCTGGCGCTGCTGTTCCTGCAGGCGCTCCTCGCGCGCATCAATGGCGCGCAGAACCGGCTGGTAGAGAAAACGCTTCAGCAGCCATACCAGAATAAGAAAATTGATCAGCTGCGCTACGACGGTAAAATTGTCAATCAACATGGAGTAACCTCCCCAGCGCTATTTCCCCAGTGCGGCGGTTACCTGGTTCCAGAACGGATTCGCGAACAGCACAATCATCGATACCACAAAGCAGTAGATTGCGGTGGATTCCACCATGGCGAGCCCCACAAACAGGGTGCGGGTGATGGTGGAGGCGGCGTCAGGCTGTTGCGCGAGTGCACTCAAAGCGGTACTTACCGCGCGCCCTTCCCCCAGGGCGGAACCGATGGAGCCGATGGCGATGGTGATGCCGGCGGTGAAGATAGAGACCAGAGCTATCCAGATATGTGCTTCCATGTATACTTCTCCTTTGTAGGTGTTAAGATTCTTGAATCACTAAGTAGCATGTTTTTGTAGTTCTCCTTCCCCCTTGATGGGGGAAGGTTGGGAAGGGGGTGTTGCGCCGGCAACGATGCCCTTGCAGGCATTATCCCCACCCTGACCCTCCCCTATCATAAGGGGAGGGGGAATGCTAAATGCCTGACAGTTCGCCGTTGTCATGTCAGTTCCTGGGTGCTGGTGGCGGCGGCGATGTACACCGTAGCCAGAACCGCAAAGATATAGGCCTGAATCATCCCGGTGAGGAGCCCGAGGATGTTGAGCAATAGCGGAAAAAACAGCGGCGCTACAATCAAAAGGATCGCCCCGATCATGGAGGCGCTCATCATATTTCCGAACAGGCGCACCGCCAGTGCCAGGGTGCGCGAGAACTCTCCAATGAGGTTAAAGGGCAGCATGATCCACACCGGCTGCAGATACGAGGCCAGATAGCGCTTGAGGCCACGAGTGCGGATGCCGCACAAAGGCACCGCGACAAATACCGCCAGTGCCAGCGCAGCGGTGGTGGAGAGGGAACCGGTAGGGGGCTGATACGCCGGGAAGATCACTCCCAGATTGGCGACGGCGATGAAGAGAAACAGGGTGCCGATGAAACTGATATAGGTACGTGCAGGGCGCAGACCTATTACCTGCAGCTGTTCGACAATGGTTATCACGATGATTTCGAGGAAATTCTGCAGACGCGTGCGCGATTCAGAGGATGCACCTCCTTGCTGACCACTGTATGCACCGCGGGTAATAAGCCATGCCCCCAGGGTGAGCAGCAGCATCAGCCCCCAGGTGGTGACAATGGTGAGGTTGAGCTGCACCCAGCCGTATTCCCACAGGATGATGGAATCGGAACTAAGATTCATAGCGTGTTAACCTCTGCGATGTTTATGGATTTATTTTTGCAACCAACTGTGTCATCCATGGTAGAGGCGCACTGCGTGCGCCCCTACCTCTGTTTGCGCCCCAGCACTACACGTTGAAATCCGAAACGTCCCAGGAAGATGCCGGCGCTGCAGCCGAGCAGCGCGGAGATGCCCTGCTGCGCTGCCACGTAAAGAGCGCTTGCCAGGACTCCGAAACGCAGGATAAAGCTGAGGCTGAACCACATTCCCGGGCGCAGGCTGAAGGGTGCGCGGCGCGCCGTAATATACAGCGCGGCAAAGAATCCCACCCCGAGGATGATTCCTCCCAGGACGCTGAGCACAAAAGCCACAACGCCGGGACTGGTTGCGAGCGCATGTGCCATGCGATCGAGAAAGTGAAGAAGACTAATCTCCATCTCTATCCTCTTCGCTACTGTTGTCGCGATGGATGCTGCGCTCCTCCTGGGATACCCAGCGCCACGCGTTATAGCATCCAAGGGCGAGCCCCAGGGCGAGCATGGTGAGGGTCCAGGAGTGGGCTGCGGCATAGTTGTGATCCAGCCACAGCCCCAGGGCAATCCCCAGCAGGGTGGGGATGCTCACCGACCAGCCCACGATCCCGAAGAGGCTGAACCCGCTCCACAGCGGGCGCGCGGGATGGGTGCGCGCGTGCTCCTTGCGCTGCGCCTTAGTGGCGACCTCGCGCTTGAAACTCTCTTTCTCTTCGCTGGCGCCCCGTTTCTCAGTGCTCATGGCTGAACTCCACAAAACGGCGGATCAGTTTGGTTTCAATCCCGGCGCTGATGGAGCGCACCAGCTTCTCCTGCTCATCGAGATGCTCAAACTCCGCATGGATAATCTCCTCCAGTTCTGCGAGATTGCTGCTCGCTATCGCATGATGGACGGAGACGCTGACCTTGTTGCCTGTCTTTATTAAAATGCCGGTGTCCACCGCAATATATTCATCCTCTGTTTGCGCATGGCGCCGGTATGCAAGGATTCCGGGAATCACAGGGCACACGCAGTCGAGACGCCGGGGGAGAAACCCCACACTGCCTGTCGGGGTGTCAATGCTCATGTGGGCGATATCCTCCACGCGCATAAATACCCTCGTGGGCAGAACTATCTGTAGTTCTATGTTCTCAGTTCCCTCCATCGTTTTTCTCCAGTTCCTTCCATTTCTCCCGCGCATCATCAATGTTGCCGACCATGTACAGGGCCTGTTCCGGGCACTCATCGAACTTTCCGGCGAGGATCTGTTCACACCCCTCCAGGGCGTCATCGAGGGAAACCAGGCGTCCCTTCATATTGCTGAATTGTTCGGTAGTGAAGAAGGGCTGAGTGAGAAAGCGCTCCAGGCGGCGCGCCTTGTGAACCGTGGCGCGATCCGCGCGCGCAAGTTGTTCAATCCCGAGCATGGCGATGATATCCTTCACCTCTTCGTACTGGGCCAGGGTCTGGCGTACTTCGCGCGCAATGCGGTGGTGGCGTGTGCCGATAACCGCCGGGGTTGCCATCTTGGAGTTCGACTGGAGCGGGTCAATTGCCGGATACAGCCCTTCGCTCGCGCGTTTGCGCGAGAGCACAATCGATGCAGACAGATGGGAAAAGGTGTGCACTGCCGCCGGATCAGTGAAGTCATCCGCCGGGACATATACCGCCTGTATTGAGGTGATGGCACCACCTGCGGTGTTGGCGATACGCTCCTGCAGCTGGGAGAGCTCCGTTCCCATGGTGGGTTGATACCCGAGGCGTGAGGGCATGCGCCCCATCATACCGGAGATCTCGGAGCCGGCCTGGATAAAGCGGAAGATGTTATCGATGAGGAGAAGGACATCGCGGTGCATGGTGTCGCGGAAATATTCCGCCATGGTTACCGCCACATGACCGACGCGGAAACGGCTTCCCGGCGGTTCATTCATCTGCCCGAACACCATTGCCATATGTTCGAGGACCCCGGCTTCGCGCATGTCGCGATAGAGCTCCTCTCCTTCACGACAGCGTTCGCCGATGCCGCAGAACAGGCTGATCCCCCCGTGGTGCCCCGCCATGTTGTGGATAATTTCACTCAGGAGCACGGTTTTGCCCACCCCGGCTCCGCCGAAGAGCCCCGCTTTGCCCCCGCGTTCGAGGGGCATCAGGACATCGATTGCCTTGATGCCGGTGGTGAAGATCTCCGCGCGGGTGGAGCGCTGCTCCAGCGGAGGCGGATTCTGATGCACGTTGTGCCACTGCAGGCCGCTAAGTTCCGGGCCATTGTCAATGGTGTTGCCGAACACGTCGAACATGCGTGAGAGGGTAGCTTCCCCCACCGGTGCCTTGAGAGGGGTGGCGGTATGATACATCTCCATGCCGCGTGCGAGTCCCTGGGTCGGGGTCATCGCCATGCTGCGGACGTGGTGATCATCCAGCTGGGTTATCACCTCCGTTACCACCCGATCATTCATGCCGAATATGAGGGTGTGGATAGGGGGCAGGTGATCTTCAAAATACACATCCACCACGCTGCCGCGCACTGAAACCACCGTGCCCGGGTAGTGCTGTGGTTCGGGATTGCGGTTTTCTCCTGACATTTAATTCACCTTGCGAGCGTATTTTCACTGCCGGTATCCAGCGGCAACATATCAAATTCACCTTTCCTGCAGTATACCGCTACACCTGCTCAATTCAAGGTGTGGAACAACGCAGGATTATGTGCCTTAATGCACCTGTTTGTCAGGACAGGCTGTGCTAAGATTGCCGGTTGCAAACACGCTACTGAAAAGCTAGTGTCTGCAGGGGGTAAAATCCTTCAGAGCAAAGCCTTGAAGTGCGCTATAATCTACTGATATGTGCGGCCGAATACCGGATTGAATATACTTTTCACTGTTTGTGAAGCCGTTTCCGAAAGGCTTCCCGCGGATCATATGCTGATATGAACACAGGTTTCCCCGAAGTTATCCCGTTACTGCGCTCAGGTGCGGCTCTAGTACTGCTTATCCTGAGTGCATGTTCTCCTTTTGTTGCCCCGCAGCGCGATCCGGTGCCACCTGATGTGCCCGCGAGCTTTTCTCTGCACACCCCGGAGATCCGGGAATCTGCAGGGGCGTGGTGGAGCGAGTTCGGTTCCGAGGACCTTAACCGCAGAGTCGAACAGGCCTTGCGCCATAATACCACCATCCGCGAGGCCTGGGCGCGCCTTCGTCAGAGCCGGGCTTTTGAGCGCATCGAGGGCGCGGCACTGCTGCCGGAACTGAGCTATACCGGCGAGGCCTCACATACGCGCCAGCATGAGCAGGGACACCCTTTAAGTACTGCGGAACAGTTCAGCCTTGCCCTCGCAGGGAGTTACGAGCTCGATATCTGGGGCAGGGTGCGTGCCAGCGTGCGTGCCGGGGAGGCAGCGGCTCTCTCAAGTGCTGCAGATCTACAGGCAGCCAGGGTCAGTATTGCGGCGACTGTAGTGGAAACCTGGATGGAACTCCAGACCCGGAAGGCTTCTTTCCCCCTGGCGCGCCACCAGTGGGAGGCCGCCAGGGATCAAGTGGAACTGATGCGCCAGCGCTATCTGAGAGGGGCGGCAAACAGCGAAGATCTTCTTGAACAGGAGCAGGAGGTCACCTCTTTGCGAACCAGCATGGAAAATATCCGCGAGCAGATCACCCGTCTCGAGTTCGAACTTGCGGTTCTGTGCGGGGACATGCCGCGCCTGCTGCCCGATTCCGACTCTATGCCTTCCTATCCCGCCGGAGAAAACCTGCCGGGCCTTGAACCTCTTGCCCCCATACGCGGGCTGGGTGTCCCCGCAGAGATGTTACGCCAGCGCCCGGATGTGCAGGCAGCACGCCTGCGTCTGCAGGAGAGCGACTGGAATGTAGCCGCAGCGCAGGCGGATTTGCTCCCGGCCCTGCGCCTGAGTGCCGATGGAAGTGTAAATGCCCCCCATCTTGACGAAGTATTTGACAGCTGGCTCGCAAACCTGGCCGCAAGTGTCACCGGCCCGGTGTTTGACGGAGGGCGCCGGCGCGCCGAGGTCGACAGAGCCCGTGCCGTAGTGGATGAACGCCTTGCGGCATATCGTGACACCGTCCTGAGCGCGCTTCAGGAGGTGGAGGTGGCGCTGGAGCAGGAACGCAGAGCGCGAATCCGTCTCCGGGAAGCCCGGCGCACCCTCGAACTGCGTGCGCAGATCCACACCCAGCAGCGCCTGCGCTATCTCAATGGCAATGACACCTATCTCAACCTTCTCAATGCACGCCAGAGCCTCGATTCCGGACGCCAGGATGTGTTACAGACCCGGTTTGAGCTGTATCAGGCGCGCGTTGCTCTGCACCGCGCTCTGGGGGGACGCATAACAGAACCTCAGAATACACAACCCGTAAAGGCACAGTATGCAGTGCCCGCCAAACTATAGAGGGATATGAGCCATGAGCAATAACGGGCAGATAAATCTTCCCGAAGAGCGGAATAAAAAAGGGCGCAAGAACGTGTCGCTGCGCATTATCGTAATAGTCCTGATTCTCCTGTGCGGGGTTGCGCTGGCGGTGTATCTGAAGAAAACGGCTCCGGTGGCAAGCAAAGCGCAGCCGAAAAAACAGGCCATCCTTGTGGATGTGGAGACTTTCGAGGCCGAGAGCCGCCGTCTGCGTATTCCTGCGCACGGCCAGGTGATCGCGGCACGTCAGCTAAAGTTGAGTCCTGAGGTGAGTGGCACAGTGGTGGAAATCAATCCCTCCTTTGAAGCCGGGGCAAAGCTGCGCGCCGGCACCCTGGTGTGTCGCATTGACCCACGCGATTATGAGATTGACATCGCTCTTAAAGAAGCGGCACTGCAAAAGGCGCAGGCCGCACTGGAGATCGAGCAGGGGCAGCAGCGCATTGCGCGCACAGAGTGGGAGATGTATCAGCGCGACCAGGGTGCAGATTCAGATACACAAATGCTCTCGGCGGATCTGGTACTGCGCAGGCCGGAGCTCAAACAGGCCCGTGCCGAGGTGGAAAACGCCCGCGCGGCGCTGAAACAGGCGCGTTTGAATCTCGAGCGTACCGAGATCCGTCTGCCCTTTGATGCCCTGGTGGTGGATGAGAATATTGAGGAGGGGAGCTATGTCAGTGCCCAGAGTGAAATTGCCACCCTCGCAGGCACTGACAGATTCTGGATCACCGCTACAGTACCCGTGGCAGAACTGCAGTGGGTGGATATGCAGACAGATGCCAAAGATCCGGAGAAGCAGGTGCATGTGCATATTCCCGCTTCATCGCAGATGCGCACAGGAAGGATTGTCCGTCTCCTGGGGGATCTGAGCGAAGAGGGACGTATGGCTCAGATTCTTGTGGAGGTGCAGGATCCTCTGGATCTGAAGCGGCAGGCACATGAGCGCAAGCCCCTCTTGCTCGGAGCCTACCTGCAGCTTGATCTGCCCGGAAAAAAGGTTGCAGGAGTTACGCCCCTGCCGCGCGCCGCAGTACATAACGGCAATCAGATCTGGATCGCAACCCCGGATGGAACCCTGGAGATCCGTACGGTTGAGGTGCTGCGCCGCACCAAAGATAAGGTTTACATCCAGCATGGGCTTGATTCGGAAGAGAAGGTGATTACTTCCACCCTCGCGTATGCGGTCGATGGGATGGCGGTGCAGGAAAACACCTCCATGCCGCAGAAAAAAGACAGGACTGCGGAATAATGGGCGCAGAAAAGCATACACTCGAGCGTGGCCCGGTTGCATGGATGGCGGGCAATTCGGTAGCGGCGAATCTGCTCATGCTCCTCCTCCTTGTGGGCGGGCTTCTGGTGGGGACAAACCTGAAGCAGGAGGTGTTCCCCGATTTCGACCTCGATATTGTCACCATCTCAGTGGTGTATCCCGGTGCCAGCCCCGAAGAGGTGGAGCAGGGGATCATCCTCTCCATCGAGGACGCAGTCCAGGGCCTCGATGGGGTCAAGGAGGTCACCTCCAGCGCCCAGGAGGGGATGGGGCGCGTCACCGTGGAGCTGCTCCTGGGTGAGGATCTGCAGAAGCTCGCACGCGATATCGAGAGCGAAGTGGATCGCATCACCAGTTTCCCTGAAGAGGCCGAGGAGCCGGAAATCACCGTAGTAAGCCGTAAACGCGAGGTGGTTACCCTGATTCTCTACGCTGAGCAGGACATGCGCACCCTGCATAACCTCTCGGAAAGTCTGCGCGATTTCCTCCTCCAGGACAAAGGGATCACCCAGGTTGAACTCTCCGGGGTGCGCGATCTCGAAATCGCTATTGAAGTGCCGCAGGAGGAACTGCGCCGCTATGATCTGACCCTGGATGAAATCGCCACCCGGGTGCGCCAGACCTCCCTTGAACTCCCCGGTGGCGGTATAGATGGCGTCGGCGGCGAGGTGCTGGTGCGTATGACCGAGCGGCGTGACTATGGATATGAGTTTGTCGATATCCCCATCATCAGCCGTGCGGATGGTACGCTGGTGCGCTTGGGCGATATAGCCGAGGTAATCGACGGCTACGAAGACAGCGACTACTATGCCACCTACGCCGGGCAGCCCGCGGTGATGCTCAATGTGTACCGCATCGGGGATCAGACCCCCACCGGAGTTTCCAATGCGGTGCAGCGCCGCCTTGAACAGTGGCGCGCCGAGGTCCTGCCTCCGGGGATCGGAGTTTCAGTTCTGAATGACCGCTCCGAGGTCTATACCCAGCGCGCCGATCTGCTCATGCGCAATGCGTTCATGGGGTTGGCCCTGGTGCTGATACTCCTGAGCATCTTTCTCGAGGCGCGTCTGGCATTCTGGGTCACCATGGGTATCCCCGTTTCGTTTCTGGGCGGATTCTATCTCATCGCCGCGCATGGGGTGAGTATCAACATGATCTCGATGTTCGCCTTTATCATCGCCCTGGGGATAGTGGTGGATGATGCCATTGTGGTGGGCGAGAATATCTACAAGATGCGTCAGAGCGGCATGGCGTTTCACCGCGCCGCCGTGGCCGGAGTGCGTGAAGTGGCGGTGCCGGTTACCTTCAGCGTTCTTACCAACATAGTCGCGTTTCTCCCGCTGTACTTTGTCCCCGGCACCATGGGGAAGGTGATGATGGTGATCCCGGTGGTGGTGATCAGCGTGTTTATCATCTCCCTGGTGGAATCGCTTTTTGTCCTGCCGGCACATCTCGGGCACCTGAGTTCCAAAAGGCGTGACTACGGATTTATGGCATGGCTGCATCGGCGCCAGCAGCGCTTCAGTCTGTGGTTCAAACATATGGTTGAAACCTGGTACGGCCCCCTGCTGGACAAGGTTCTGCATACGCGCTACATTACCATTGCATGCGCGGTTGCTATCCTGATGATCACCTTTGCATATGTCAGCAGCGGACGCATGGGGATGACCCTTTTCCCCAAGGTGGAATCGGATTTTGCCCAGGCATCCCTTACCCTCCCTTACGGCGTCCCGGTGGAACTCACTCAGGAAAAGAGTGAGCGTCTGGTCAAGGCGGCGCGGCGCGTGGCGGCGCGTTATGACAGTGAAAAACAGGTGGAGGGAGTCTTCGTCGAAATCGGAGAAGAGGGAAGCCACAGCGCCCGGGTGCGGGTGTTCATGACCGAGCCTGAAATACGTCCGGTTTCAACCGAGCAGTTCACGCGGGAATGGCGCGAAGAGGTGGGCGCCATGGCAGGGATCGAAAATTTGCGCTTTGCCTCGGATACTGGCGGTCCCGGATCCGGAGCGGCGATCACCATTGAACTCAGTCACCTGGATATTAACGTGCTGGAGCAGGCGAGCGCGGAACTGGCACAGGCCTTGGAACACTATCCCCAGGTGAGCGATATCGATGACGGTTTCGCACCGGGGAAGCAACAGCTCGATTTAACCCTCACCGAGCATGCACGCAGTCTGGGGCTTACAGTACGTGATGTCGCCCTGCAGATAAGGCATGCGTACGACGGTGCTGAAGTGCTGCGCCAGCAGCGCGGGCGCAACGAAGTGACGGTGAATGTTATGCTCAAGGAGGCGGAACGGGATACGGAATACTCTTTCGAGAATATGCTGATCCGGACTCCGGGCGGCGGAGAAATCCCTCTGCTCGAAGCAGTAAATATCGAACGCGGACGTGCGTATATTACTATTGATCGGCGCAACGGACGGCGCATTGTCACGGTTAGCGCGGATGTAACCCCGCGCCCCATGGCAGGACAGATACTGCGGAGTCTGGAAGAGGAGACCCTGCCACGTCTGCTTGAGCGCCATGCCGGATTGAGCTATTCCTACGAAGGACGCCAGGCGGATATGGCTGAGAGCATGAGCGGCTTGATGCGCGGTCTGCTCCTGGCTCTGATGCTGATCTATGTCCTGCTCGCGGTGCCGTTCCGCAGCTATGCCCAGCCGTTTATCATCATGGTTGCGATCCCCTTCGGAATGATCGGGGCGACGGTAGGGCATATCCTCATGGGCTACAGTCTGAGTATCATGAGCATGTTCGGGGTTGTCGCCCTCTCGGGGGTGGTGGTGAACGACTCCCTCGTTCTCATCGATTTTGCCAATCGCCGCCGGCGCGAATACGGAGAGTCTCCCCATGACGCGGTTCTGGCGGCGGGGATTATGCGTTTCAGACCCATCATGCTCACCACCCTCACCACCTTCTGCGGCCTTGCGCCCATGATCTTTGAAACCTCACGCCAGGCGCGCTTTCTCATCCCCATGGCGATCTCCCTGGGTTTCGGGATCCTGTTTGCCACGGTGATTGCCTTGCTTCTGGTACCAGTGCTGTATATGGTGGTGGAGGATCTGCATGATAAATACCGAGCGTTGACTCCGGATTCAAGCGATTAATATGGAGGTTTGGTTATGGAGATAACCCAGGTTGTTACCGCGTTTTTGCGCCATAAAGGCAGGATCCTCCTTCTGCAGCGCAGCTCAGAAGTGGGGACATATCGCGGTTGCTGGGCCGGAATAAGCGGACATCTCGAAGGAGATACCCCGCTGGAGCGGGCATTTGTGGAAATTGAAGAGGAAACCGGACTCAAACCCGATGTTCTGCATCTTGTCACTTACGCAGACCCTCTTGAGATTGTGGATCACTCCATCAAGCGCCACTGGCGCATTCATCCTTTTCTGTTTGAGGTGGTGACCCCGCATGTCGAGATTGAAACGGACTGGGAGCATCGCGACTGGCGTTGGGTGGAACCGGAGGAGATGAAACGTTTTGCCACTGTCCCCCGTCTGATCCAAACCCTGGAGGCGTGTCTGGAGCGGGAACAGCATGGATGCAGCTGAGTTCAAAGCCAGGTGCAAAACCCTGCGGGCGGACCGTGCCCATGGTGCGAGTGTCCTGGCGCGGCAGGCGCTGGAAATTCTTCAGCAGAGTGCCGCTACTCTGGACGGAGTGGAGGTGCAGGAGTTCTGCACCACTATGCAGGAGCGCTGCACAGCTTTAGCCCGGGTGCGTCCGAGCATGGCGGTGGTGGCTACCCAGGTGGAGCGCTGGCGTAACGAGCTGAAGCGCGTATGTACTGATGGGAAGGATGCGGGACGTGTGCGCCGCGATATGGCGGCATATGCGGCGCAGATGATTCAGGCCTCACTCTTGGCTTGTGATGCGGCCGCGGAACATATGGTTTCTGTAGTTAAACCCCGGCAGACCATCATTACCCTGAGCAGCAGTTCCACCCTCAACGCCACCTTTGCGCGCCTGGCGCAGAATGTGCGCTTCATTATTGCCGAATCACGGCCTCTCAATGAGGGGGTGGCTGTGGCGCAGCATCTGCTGGAGCGCGGTTTCGATGTCACCCTGATTACCGAGGCGCAGTTGGGCTTGTTCGTTGAACGCGCAGATATCGCTCTTATCGGTGCAGATACGGTTCTCGCAGACGGCAGCGTGGTGAATAAAGCGGGGAGTTATCTCCTCGCCCTTGCGGCAAAGGCCGCCGGGGTTCCTCTCTACGCCTGCCATGAGAGCTTCAAGGAGTGCCCCCTGGAGTGGGATGAGTTCGAGATTGAAGGCATGGATGTAGTGGAACTCGGGCACCCGGAGATACTGGCTGCCGCGCAGCGCAACCTGTATTTCGACTGCACCCCGCCCCATCTCATCCACGCCCGGGTCACCGAGCATGGGGTGGTGTAGGGGACAGAGAGACTTTTAACCACCGCCAGCGTAAATAACCACCAGGGTGCACGCAGTGCACCCCTACAATTGCATAGCAACATATGGTGGTTCTTGTTCATCGTACATACGCACCGCACCCGTAGGGGCGCACGGCGTGCGCCCGTATTTGCAACGCACAAACGCACCAATTAGGCACGATCATGGGCAGTGAGTAGGGTGGGCACTGCCCACCTTGTTTGGAACGCAATGGGTTATGTGGTGGGCGGTGCCCACCCTACGTGGTGTGTTAGTCTACCCCTTAACCGGAATCAGTCCCGGATGATTCCCGGTCAGGCTTTCTCCCCCTTCAGGTGTTACCAGGAACGTGTTTTCCGTTCCCACCATGCCGATCCCCGCGAGACCTTTCTTGGGCTCAATCGCAATCAGCATGTTCTCCTGCAGCGGTTCATCAAATCCCTTCGCAATCACGGGCCACTCATCCACGTGCAGCCCGATCCCGTGGCCGAGGAAAGCGGCCTGGCGCGCGCCGAAACCCATGAAATTCTGCATGAATTCCGCTTCTAGTTTTTCCGTTACTGACGCAAAGATTTCCGCTGGTATTGCACCGGGTTTGAGCATTGCAGCGGTTTCATCCTGAATCGCTATACAGCGTTTATGGATCTCCACCGCTTCCTGTGGCAGTTCGCCATCAAATACGTAGGTCATGGTCTTGTCGGTGTTGTAACCGTCCACGCCACAACATACATCCACAAACACCAGATCCCCTTTGCGTAGCAAACGTTCACGGCTTCCGAGCAGGGGAACCGCGGGGCTCATGCCATAATTGCCACCGGGACCATCGAAGTAGGTGGGGTAGATGGAGCTCTCGCCAAAACACAGATGCCCGATGAGCATTTCGGTGTCGTACATGCCGAAGCGCGCAATGCCGTGATGTCCTTCAGCCACCATTACCGGATACAGCTCACTGGCGAATTGCGCTTCACTGATCCCCTCTTTAAGCAGTTCCGGAATGCGCTGTTCCAGAATGCGTTGATGAATTACTCCGGCCTTGCGCATGCGCTCCAATTCGTAGTCCGATTTTACCGCGCGTACCCTCGCGATTGTCATATCTGCGGGCTTGGGAGTGGTGCACTGGAAGTGTTTGTTGAAACGCTGGAACGCCGACAGAGGCAGGCGCTCTCCCTCTACGTGAATCACCTCAGGGAGGACGTCAAAGGTGGCAGCCGCATCGCGAAAGCTGCCCATCTGGCGGATGGTTGGGAATTCCGACTCATCCTGCGCACGCTGAATACTGCGCCGTACCCAGTAGCTGGCGTCCTGCTCCCTGGGGATAAGGAGGACTGCATCCTGCATGGTGCCGGTAAAATAGAACTGATTTACTTTGCTGAAGATGGCGAGGAGTTCCCATTCGGGATGATCCTGATCCATGCGCTGGCGTAATGCCTGCATACGCGTGCTTAATTCACTTGCAGGTACTTTATGGGACATGTTTTATCTCCTCTGTACGGTTCAAATGTAACCACGGGGATGATTTGTTCAGATGTTATGCAATGCTTAAAAACGTCGTTCTACTACGTCCTGTGGCAGGATTGTTGCAAAATTACCTACTACGTCCTGTGGCAGGATTGTTGCAAAATTACGCCTTGATTGCAAATGTTCATATATTTTGACGCCAATAATCATGGGCTTTATGGGGGTTTGGCGTGTTTTGTGTAGTATCTTCCGTGTTTTTACGTAGCTGATAGTGGGATACTGCACCCAGATAGGGGAAATACGATGGGAATGCTGGCAAACTTTCTGGTTTTAGCCGGGGCGGCAATATTTATTGTTTCCCTCGCCCCGATCCGCCACCTGTATCGACGTCTGCCCAGCAGCCTGAGTCGGACCGCATGGACGTTTTTATCCGGCCTGATTATGTTCTTTTTCGCCGGTTATATCGCCTACGCGTGGATTTTCTGGAGCCAGGCCGAACATTGGCACGATATGGTGGTTCCGGCCATTTTCTGTTCCGGGGCTGTCTTTGTCCTGGTGGTGTGCAGTCTTTCGGCGCGCACCGCTGATGATGTGCGGCGGCTGTGCCACCTTGAGCACGAAAACATCACCGACCCGCTGATGGGGATATTCAATCGGCGCCATATGGATAAATGTCTGTGTCAGGAGGCCGCCAAGGCAAGGCGCTATGGTCTGGGCTTATCCATTCTGCTCCTGGATGTGGATCATTTCAAAAAATTCAATGACACCTACGGGCATCAACTTGGTGACGAGGTGCTGCGCTCTCTGGCTAAAGTGATCCAAGGGTCGGTGCGCGATTTTGACTATGTGTTCCGCTATGGAGGCGAGGAGATTGTTGTTCTGCTTCCCTATACGGACCGCGACGGGGCCGTTGTTCTGGCAGAGCGCCTGCGTTGCTGGATCGAAGGGCGAACCCTGGTACCAGCTGACCCAAAAGGGAAGTTTCCGGATGTCAGGATTACTGTCAGTATCGGGTTGAGTACGTTCTGCCCCGATTGTGAAGATGAGATTAAGATGGTGGCGCGAGCCGATGAAGCCCTGTATGCGGCAAAGGAACAGGGGCGGAATCGGGTGGTGTTTTCTCCGGGGCCGTGTCACAACGAAGAAGGGAAGGAATAGAATATTGTGCGCTGATGAGCGCATGGGGAACGTCAGCGTCCTGGCACATTTGCGTTTTAGCTACGTTCTCTGACCTGTTCCATCAATTTAGCATATCCTTCGGGATCTTCTTCGGGGCAGATTACCTCCATGGCAAAGTCGTTGTCACACTGAGCACCTTCCTCGCCTTCTTCGCGCCCGCAACTACAGCTGATTCCCGCGAGTTTTGCCCCTTCACTGCTGCTGCAGGTTC
>JBNGCY010000033.1:0-1918 GCA_049975505.1 Desulfuromonadaceae bacterium
ATTTAAACAAAATAGTATACATTATTTGCAGCCAGACAGGGAGACCGTGATTGAATTAATTCAGATAAAAATCCCAATCAGATTTCAGACTCAATTTTAATGCCAAGCAGTTTTGATGCCTTGCGGAACAGGATAATTTCATCTGCGGCGCAGCACCCGGGCATAGAAGTTATTTCCAGCGTAAGAGGTACATTTCAACAACCCCTGCTGTTCAAGACTTCTCACCACGCCGAAATCCGCTCCCTGTCGCTTCAGAAAATCCTGTAGAGCATCCTCACGCATGGGGTGAACAGCGGTAATGCTGAGAATATCCTCCGCCGGATCACCACTGTTGGCAAAGGCATTGCCTTCGTATCCGAGAAGATATTCAACCCGCCGCACATGGGGAGTAAAAATCTGATATGCCATGGTGTATATTTCCGGAGCGGGAATTTCCACCCACGCTTCCGCCGGAGGGCGGATGGGGGCACTGAGATATGCGCACTCAGGATTAAGTTTCCCTATGTATGTTGCTGTTTTTACAAGATTATCCTCTGAAGTATTGCATCCGCTCACCAGCATGGTCTCAGTTACCAGGGTACCCCGGAATCCGCGAGCAAAAAGCTCCATCCCCTCAAATATCCGCTTCAGATCGAGATTCTTAGCAGGACGATCAATCCGGCGCCAGGCTCCTTCCTCCACTGCATCCACCTTCACTGAAACCCAGTTAGCGTGAGACAAAGCCGTACGCACCTGCTTAAGATGTAACAATGTCCCATTGGTTATCACCGCCACCGGGATCCCGGTACTTTGCAGGGATTCTATAAGTTCACCCAGATGCAGATCCAGGGTGGGCTCTCCGTCGGCAACAATCGTGAGGTAGTCCACTTGTTCATTGGCCTCGTGGAGCAATGTGAGCTTTTTCTCCACTTCGTCCCGGATCTGTGCCGGGGAATAAAATTCCTGCAGTTGCGCTATAAGCCTGATAGCGCGTCCCAACTGGCAGTATACACAGGCATAACTGCAGTATTTGGGCGGGATATTGTTAATCCCCAGGCTTTGTCCCAGACGCCGCGATGGTACCGGTCCGAATGTATACATGTGTTCCTCCTCGGTAATTTGCACGCAGACTCAGCAAAAACACAATGGGGTACGTCTTCGTTCAACTCCATATCATTCATATATACCTATGCAGCTATTTAACGCACCCTCTGCGCTATTTCACCCTGGGTAAAAATAACCAGTTGACTTAGCCGCCCAGACATATCTAAAGTATACACATGTCACTTTACTGTCAAATTTGACAAACAGGGAGAGATATGTACGTCAACGTTAAAGAGACCGCCAAGCTGCTCTCAGTATCGGAAAAAACCGTATACCGCTGGATTAAACGCAATCTGGTGCCTACGTATAAGGTGCATGGAAGCTACAGATTCAAACGCGCGGAACTGCTGGACTGGGCCACATCAAAGCGGCGCCATGTGAATGAAGAGCCTCTTGAAACAACCCCACAGGAAAAGGAGCCCCTGCCGAAACTGGCAGACTCCCTCAACGCCGGAGGCATTGTGTACCGTGTGGCGGGCTCAAGCAGAAATGAAGTCCTGACCGATGCAGTGAACCATCTGCGCCTACCCGATGATGTGGATCTGGAGATACTTAAAAAGATGCTTATTATCCGTGAGGAACTCGCCTCTACCGGAATCGGCGACGGTTTCGCCCTGCCCCATCCGCGCAACGCAGTTCTGGATCACCTTACCCGCGCCAAGGTCAATATCTGTTTTCTCGAACATCCGGTGGATTACGGCGCAATAGACCGTAAGCCGGTCCACACCCTGATCATAGTGATATCACCTTCTCTGCGGGTGCAACTGCATCTGCTTTCCTTACTGCATTATATCCTGCGTGATGCCGACCTGCGCCGCACACTTGCGACCCAGCC
>JBNGCY010000033.1:2018-25874 GCA_049975505.1 Desulfuromonadaceae bacterium
TCTGCGCAAGTGCGGGCATATTCACCCTGGCAGGAGGAACTACGCACGACATGGTTCTCCCCATCGGTCTGCCATGGCTGCACTGCCACCAGCAACTTGACCCTCTAAGCGCTTTTTTTCTCCTGCTGGTCGGTGGCGTCAGCGCCATAGTCTCCCTTTTCGGCCCCGGATATATAATCTCATCTCGAACAGAAATCGCCTCAGCTCGGGTTCTCGCCCTGTTTACCGGCTTATTTGTGGCCGGGATGTATCTGGTTGTTCTGGCTGCGGATGCGTTTTCATTCATGGTGGCATGGGAACTGATGTCAGTGGCGAGCTATTTTCTCGTGGCACATGAACACAGTGATGAGAAAAACACCCGCGCCGCGTTTATTTACCTCCTCATGGCTCAGGCAGGCGGGTTGCTTATTCTGCTGGGATTCGGTGTCCTTGCCGGATTCGGACATGGATTCACCTTCGAGGCCATGCAAAGTGCAGATCTCAGCCAGGCATGGGAGCACATCGCCTTTGGGCTTGCATTTATCGGCTTCGGGATGAAAGCGGGCATTGTTCCGTTGCATGTGTGGCTGCCCCAGGCCCACCCGGTGGCCCCGTCCCACATCTCCGCTTTGATGTCAGGAGTTATGCTCAAGGTCGCGGTGTATGGATTCATCCGTTTCTGCTACGACCTGGTGGGAACAATCCACTGGCAGTGGGGCGTAATTGTGCTTCTTGCAGGGTGCGCCTCTGCATTGCTGGGGGTACTGTATGCCCTGATGCAACACGATCTCAAACGCCTCCTCGCATACCATAGTGTTGAAAATCTCGGGATAATCTATATGGGGCTCGGCCTTTCGTTTCTGTTCGCCAGCCATGATATCCCTGTACTCGCGGCACTTGGTCTCATAGCCGCCCTCTATCACTGCATGAATCATGCACTGTTTAAAAGCCTGTTATTCCTGGGCGCCGGTGCGGTAATTCAGCAAAGTGGCCGTCATGATCTGAACCATATGGGCGGCCTGCTCCGTCTCATGCCCTTTACCGGCATATGCTTTCTGGTGGGATGCATCAGCATCTCGGCCCTGCCCCCGTTTAACGGATTTGTGTCTGAATGGCTCACATTTCAGACCGCCTTACAGGGAACTGCACTGGAGAGCGGAATAATCAAATCCCTGGTTGCAGTAGCGGCTGCAGCCCTTGCTCTGACCGGAGCTCTGGCGGCGGCATGTTTTGTCAAGGTATTCGGTATCGCCTTTCTGGGGCAGGCACGCACTGACGATATGCTTCAAGCCAGGGAAGTATCCACAGGCATGCAGGCCAGTCAGATTATTTTAGCTCTATGCTGCCTCCTGCTCGGAATCCTGCCCGCATCGGCCATCAACAGCATCCGGACAATACCGGAGATGCTACTCCCTGGCGGCCTCAACTCTATCCACGCAGATTCGTGGATGTGGCTCACCCCGATCCCGGAGCGTGCATCTTCCTACAGTGCGCCCATGGTTCTGTTCGGGATCTGTATCGCCTGGCTGGGAGCATACCTGTTCCTCCATCCGCGCCGGTGTAAAACCCCGGTACGCATCAGCCCCACGTGGGACTGCGGTTTTGGCCCGCTGGAAGCGCGCACCCAGTACACCGCATCGAGTTTCTCTCAGCCGATCCGGCGCATATTCCGCCCGGTCTGGCCCATAGATGAGCAGATTACTCCGCCATCCGCAGCAACAGACGGGGGACGCTACAGCCTCCATATCGGTGACTGGGCCTGGGAGCGATTGTACCTGCCCCTCGGGCACCTGATTCAGCGCAGTGCCAGAATGGTGGCGCGTCTGCAGGGCGGCAACATCCGCACCTATCTGGCGTACTCCTTCTTTACCCTTATTGTAATGCTGTGGATTGTGTCATGAATACCTGGATTCTCGCTCTTGTACAAACCGCCGTATTGCTGCTTCTTGCCCCTCTGTTAAGCGGGTGGGTTAAATGGGTAAAGTGCAAGCTGCAGTGCCGGCAGGGCCCAGCGCCGTGGCAACCCTATCGCGACCTTGCGAAACTGATGCGCAAAGAGGTTGTTGTTTCAGAGCAGGCTTCGCCGCTGTTTCGTGCCACGCCCTATCTGCTCTTCAGTGTTACCGTCCTCGCCTCTTCGGTGATACCGGCTTTCGCCGTCGGCCTGCCGACAGCGGTTATTGCGGATGTAATCGTGATGGTCGGCTTCTTTGCCCTGGGGCGCTTCTTTCTCAGCCTCGCAGGTATGGATATCGGCACCGCCTTCGGGGGTATGGGGGCATCGCGCGAGGTCACCATTTCATCCCTGGCGGAGCCGGCGATGCTGCTCTCGATCTTCACCCTCTCCATGACCTTTGCCAGCACCAATCTGGATGCCATGGTGCGCTTCAGCCTGACGCAGCCGTTCCAGATTCATCCGTCCTTTATCTTTTCGGGCCTGAGTCTGCTGCTCGTGGCTACGGCGGAATGCGGGCGTATCCCCATCGACAATCCGGCCACACATCTGGAGTTGACCATGGTGCATGAGGCGATGATTCTTGAATACAGCGGACGCCATCTCGCCCTGCTGGAGTGGGCGTCAATGCTGAAAATGCTGATCTTCGGTGTCCTGATCACCAATCTGTTTATCCCCTGGGGGGTGGCTCTTACTCAGGGGTTCATACCCCTAACCCTCGGTGCCCTGAGTATGCTGGTAAAACTGATGCTGCTGGGAGCGGTGCTGGCGCTGTCGGAGTCGGTTCTGGCCAAAATGCGCCTGTTCCGTGCCCCGGAATTCCTGAGTCTGGCGTTCATTCTCTCCCTCCTGGGGATGCTCAGCCACGTGGTTCTGGAGGTACACTGATGGATATTACAGTGTTCACCCTGCCTGAGCAGCTGATCCTGACCCTTGCGGCGCTGATGCTGTTCACCTCGTTTCTGCTTCTGGCGCAGACGCGCCTGCTTACCCTGATCCATATCTTTGCCCTCCAGGGTGGGCTGTTATTTGCGACCACCCTGGTGATCGCCTTTACCTACGGGCGCCACCACCTTCTGATCTCTGCGGCGTTGACCCTGGGGCTGAAGGTGTTTTTCATCCCCATTCAGTTGCAGAAGCTGGTGACCCATCTGGACATCAAGCGCGAAGTTGAGGTGGTGGGCAATCCGACCCTGATCATGCTCGGCGGCGCCGCCCTGGTGCTGTTCAGTTACTACGCTGTCCTCCCCATCCGTGAACTCTCAATGCTTGCAACACGCAACACCATTGCCATTTCTCTGGCGATTATACTCCTGGGGATGCTCCTGATTATTTCCCGGCGCAAAGCCATTGTGCAGGTGGTGGGATTCATGTGCATGGAGAACGGTCTGATGTTTGCCGCTGTTGCTGCAACCCAGGGGATGCCCATGGTGGTGGAGATGGGGGTGGCCCTCGATGTTCTGGTGGCGGCGATTCTGTTCGGAATCTTCTTCTTCCAGATTCGCACCGAATTCGGCTCCCTCGATGTGGATAAACTCAACCGCTTGAAAGAGGTGGACTGATGAAGACCTTTATGTTCTCCACCTACTCGGCCCTGTACATGACCCTGCTCCTCCCTTTGGTAGGGGCCGCTATCCTAGCCTTCTGCGGAGACCGGCGCGGGGCGGGCAGACTCAATCTGCTTATATGTATCGCCACCTTCGCTACCTCATTTAAGCTCGCAGTGGAGGTGTTTTATTCCGGTTCCATTCTTACCCCGGCAAACTTCTTCTACGTGGACGCATTTAATGTATATCTGGTGTTGCTCAACTCCTTTGTGGGGATGACCACGGCAGTGTTTTCCGGACCCTATATGGCGCATGAACAGCAGATCGGGCGGGTAAAAAATGCGGGGATGCGCCTGTATCACAGTATGTACCAAGGCTTTCTCTTCACCATGCTCCTTACTCTGCTGACCAATAATCTGGGGATTCTGTGGGTTGCAGTGGAAGGTGCTACCCTGGCTACAGTTCTGCTGGTGAGCCTGTATCGCACTCCGGAATCGATAGAGGCGGGCTGGAAGTACTTTCTCATCTGCGGGGTCGGAATTGCGCAGGCGCTCTTTGGTACCACCCTGATATACTTTGCAGCGGTGCAGATCATGCCAGATTCCGGCCAGGCCCTGATGTGGAGCGTGCTCTATTCGCATGCTGCCGAGCTGGAACCAACAGTGCTGTTGCTCGCCTTTGTGTTTCTGATTGTCGGCTACGGCACCAAGATCGGCCTGGTTCCCCTGCACAACTGGCTGCCTGATGCCCACAGCGAAGGGCCGACCCCGATGTCCGCCATCCTCTCCGGTCTGTTGCTTAACATCGCCCTGTATGCGGTGGTACGCTTCAAAATGCTCATAGATCCGGCGCTGGGGACCAACATCGCCGGACACATCATGATGGGATTCGGCCTCCTTTCGTTCCTGGTAGCGGGATTACTCCTGCATCGCCAGCGCGATATCAAACGGATGTTCAGCTACTCATCCATTGAGCATATGGGACTCATAACCTTCGCCTTTGGCATCGGGGGACCGCTCGCGACCTTCGGCGCCCTGCTGCATATGATTGTCCACTCTCTGACCAAATCGGCTATTTTTGTCACTGTCGGGCATGCAGCGCATGTATGTAAAACCCAGTCCATCGCGCAGATCCGCGGGCTTATTAAAACCCAGCCTGAAGTCGGGTGGGGCCTGCTGATCGGCACGGTGGCCATCGCCGGGCTTCCCCCCTTCGGGGTGTTTACGAGTGAGTTTCTTCTCTTCAGCGCGACGATCAAAAGTTACCCATGGCTCGTAATAACCCTGCTTATCGGCTTGAGTATCGCCTTTGCCGGACTGTTCCGCCATGTCCAACCCATGGTGTTTGGTGAGTGCCCTAAAGGGCAGATAAAAGTTAAAGCCAACATGTGGCCGGTGGCCGTGCACCTGTGCATCATTCTGTGGCTGGGAATTGCCGTGCCGGATATTCTCGCGGGATGGATCGATCAGGCCACCATTATGATCAGCGGGAAAGGAGTACTCTGATGGTTTCTCCTGCAGATAGGGATCATCCACAGCAAAAACATGAAGTCTCCGCCTCTCAAAGCGACAGGGTTAAAAGCCGCGTGGATCAATGCATACAGCGTCTGCATGATGCCGGGCTTATTGTGTCCGGAACCGGCTCTGAGGGCGGACCCGTCGGCGCCTGCCTGAATATATACGTGGATGCCGCACGTTGGAGCGACGCAGCAGTTGTAGCCAGGTACTGTGCATTGCGCTGGAGCGCGCTGTGGGCTGAGCAGTGCGGTGATCTCATATGGGTGATGACCCTATTCGCTGGCAAGGACGGGCACCTGCTTCTGAGTACTCAAATTTCAGTGGCACACCCTGAGCTGCCCTCAATAGCGGAGGTCTACCCCAATGCCGACCGTCCCGAACGCCATGTCCAGGATATGTACGGCATCCGCTTTAATGAGCACCCCGACCCGCGCCGCTGGACGCGGCATCAGGCGTGGAGTGCCTCAGTGTTCCCCCTGCGCAAGGAGTTCCCCTTGAGTGGCTATCCAGACCCGAACACCCCTACCGACCACACCTATCCGTTTATAAAGATGGAGGGGGAGGATATTTACGAGGTGCCTGTGGGACCGGTGCATGCGGGGATCATCGAGCCAGGACATTTTCGATTTCACACCATTGGTGAGGACATGCTGCGCCTTGAAGAACATCTGGGCTATGTGCATAAGGGGATTGAAAAGATTGCTGAAGGACGCGATATTTCCGGATTGCTCCGCCTCGCGGCACGCGTTAGCGGCGACAGCACCATCGCCCACAGTTGGGCGGCAGCGCAGGCCGTGGAACACGCGCTGGGGATTGAGGTCCCCCCCCGTGCCCTCGCCTTGCGCGCTATCCTTGCCGAACGGGAACGAATCGCCAATCACTGCGGCGATATCGGCGCCATCTGCAATGATGTCGGGTTCACCTTTGCCATGGTGCAGTTCAGTACCCTGCGCGAGCGCATCCAGCGCCTTAACAAAAAGCTCTTCGGCCATCGCCTTCTGATGGATGGCATTGTTAAGGGGGGAGTGAACTGCGATCTGGATGCGGATGGAATCGCCGCAATGCTCGAAGAGCAAAAAATGTTACATGCAGAGGTGGCGGAATTGATGCCCATGATTCTGGAGTATCCTTCCCTGCAGGATCGCCTGCGCACCACCGGTATTCTCCCTCACGAAACGGCTTCCCGCCTCGGGGCGCTGGGATATGTGGGACGTGCGAGCAATATCGATTACGATCTGCGCCGGGATGCCCCCTACCCCCCCTACCTGAACCTGAAAATAGAGGTGCCGGTGTATTCTGAGGGGGATGTGGCGAAACGCACCCGGGTGCGCGGGGATGAAATCCTTGTGGCCACAGAGCTGATCACAACTCTGCTTAACACCCTGCCGGAAGGTGCCATTGTAGCAGACAATACCCCGGAATATTGCGACGCATCCGGCATAGGACTGGTAGAGGGATGGCGTGGGGAGACCGTGGCGTATGTGCATCTCAATGCCCAGGGCAAAGTGGAGCGCTATTTTCCGCGCGATCCGAGCTGGCTTAACTGGCCAGCCCTGGAGGGATTGATTCACGGCAACATCATCCCCGACTTTCCGGTATGCAACAAATCGGTTAACGGTTCGTACTCCGGTCACGATCTCTAACCCACAATTCCACCCAGCCTGGAGGAATAACAGGATATGCTTTCTATATTAAACAAAATCCGCCGTACCGGGTGTCTGACCGAAACAATCAGTAAAGCTGATGAGGATAGCGTGGAACTGGGCAGGGAATGTCAGCGCCACATTGCAGCGACATTCGGAGGGAGTCTGGCTATCCGCATGGTGGATGCGGGTTCGTGTAACGGATGTGAGCTGGAGATGCACGCGCTCAACAACAGTTTCTACGACATTGAACGCTTTGGAATCCACTTTGTCGCCTCGCCGCGGCATGCGGACATGCTCCTGGTAACCGGAGTGGTGTCGCGGCATATGCAGGAAGCACTTAAACGTACCTACGCCTGCACCCCCACACCGAAGCTGGTTGTTGCCATGGGTGACTGCGCGGTAAACGGCGGGGAATTCGGCACCAGCTACGCCAGTTGCGGCCCGGTGGATAACGTGATCCCCGTGGATGCATACATCAAAGGGTGTCCCCCCACTCCTCTTGATCTGATGCGGGGGATTCTGGAACTGCTACAGAAAAAACCGCGATAGAGAAGGTGTACGACTTATCCGCCCTGATTACCAGGCGATTCTCAGCGTGCGGTCAGGCCCAGGCGCGCAAAGATCTCCAGGGTTGGCTCGGCACTGTTAAGGGTGTAGAAATGCACCCCGCTGACCTTGTGCTCGAGCAGGTCGCGCACCTGTTCGGTAGCCCAATCGAGCCCTACCCGCTCTACACCTGCATCGTCGGGAGCTTCAGCAACCTGGCGCAATAACGCGGCCGGAAAGCGGGCCCCGGCGGCAAGTTCGGCCATCTTTTCCATTCCCTTGCGATTGCGCAATGGCATGATCCCGGCAATGATGGGAACTTCAATCCCCGCGAGGCGACAGCGCTCACAAAAATCGTAGAAATCACGGTTGTCAAAAAACAGCTGGGTGACGATGTAATCCGCCCCGGCATCAACCTTCTGTTTCAGATACTCGATCTCCAGCAGGCGATTCGGCATCTGCGGATGCCCTTCGGGAAACCCCGCCACACCGATACTGGTATCGGGGAATTCAGCACGTATAAACCGCACCAGATCTACGGCATACTTAAATCCATCCTCGGGCGGATGCCAGTCATCCTCCCCCACCGGCGGATCACCGCGCAACGCAAGCACATTTTTCACCCCCGCATCGCGATAGCGCTGCATGATGGTACGCACCTCTGAGCGCGTAGCCGCAACACAGGTCTGATGCGGCACCACCGGCACCTTGCATTCCTCATGGATGCGCATCACCAGACGATTGGTCTCACTGCGGGTGGAACCACCGGCTCCATAGGTAACACTCACGGATGAAGGCTTTAAGGGCATCAGCTTTTCAATATTATTCAGGAGATTATCCCATCCCCGTTCGGTCTTGGGAGGGAAGAATTCAAAGCTCAGAGAGGTTTTCTGACTGTTGAGAATATTTTTCATGCTTGCCTGACTTATCCTGTTAATTGTTTAAAATTTTCATGCAATAAACGAACGATTCAAATCTGATCCGGGCGGCGCCAATCACATCTGTACCCGAGTTCCTGCAACAGGCTAATCCCCGCAGCAATACCACTGCCTACACTCCCCACACCGTGTGAATCATCACCGGGGAGGATATCGATTCCCATGGAGAGCGCTTTTTTTAGAATCGGACGTGAGATATACGGCTCTGGCGCTCCCTTGAGGAGAGCACGCATATTCAGATCAAGGCGCAACCCCTGTTCCCGAATGTAGGTAAGATTGCGCTCAATCCGTCTGGTGACCGAGGGCAGATTCAGATGCACAGGATATTCGGAATCATAAAGGCGCACCAGATCGAAATGCCCCACTACCGCCGGATTCAGGTGCTGAAGCATCTCAAACTGTTCATCAAAATATGTAGAGTAAAGGGCTTCTATCCCCCCGCAGACAGAGATAGCATGCACATACTCATCCAGGCTGAAATCAAAGTTAACCCCGCGTACATGGTGTACGGACCCGACAATATAGTCCAGAGCGTAACGGCGTTGCAACTCTAATGCAAATTCAATCGCACCGGGATAGCATTCACTTTCCATCCCCACCAACAGGATGATCTCATCCTGATAGCGCTGCTGCAGCTCCCGGGCGGTTTTAACATAGCGGGAAAACTGCTCCTGCAGAGCAGTACTGCTGATCCCCGCCTCGCGCTCATCCGCATACCGGTACTGACCATGGAGTGGAGGCATGTGTTCGGTAATTCCCACCCAGGCAAAACCCTGGCGGATATATTCCTGCACTACAGCTTCCAGGGTATCTCTGGCATGGAGGCAGAAATCCCCACTGTGACCGCCATGAGCGGAAACCCGTGCGGGGGCATACGACCCCTTCACTGTGTCTTCTGCTTCATTATAGTGCTGCATACCGCAACTCCCTTCAGCGCATCGTGCTTAAATTATTGCACCCCTGTGCAAGTGGACGTAAAATGTCCGCCGGTAACGTGCTGACAAAATCACAATAACCCTGAAAAACACCACACAAATACGCGCAAAAGGAGCGATAAAATGAAAAAAGAAATCACCACACAGGCAGCACCTAAGGCGATCGGTCCATACGCTCAGGCCATCCGGTGCGGAAATCTGGTATTCTGTTCCGGGCAGATTCCGATAGATCCGCACAGCGGAGAACTTGCCGCTCCTTCGATTAAAGGACAGACCCATCAGGTGATGCGAAATCTCAGGGAAGTACTTGCAGCTGCGGGACTTTCCTTTGCCAATGTGCTTAAAACCACCATCTACCTTACCGACCTGGAGGATTTCGGAGTTGTGAACGATATCTACGCTGAATATGTCGGCTCTCCGCCACCGGCACGGGCATGTGTCCAGGTAGCGGCACTGCCGAAAAAATCAAGGATTGAAATTGAATGCATCGCCGCCTCTGAGTCAATGCATTCATAATAAAACCTTTATTCCGCCTGACTTCTCAGCCGCTGCATCACCTGCTTCATATCCTGCCACAGTTCGCGCTTATGTGCCGGGTTGCGGAGCAGATACGCCGGATGAAAGGTGGGCATGAGATCGATGCCGTTGTAACTGCGCCATTCACCGCGCATTTTGCTGATGGGGGTTTTATCCTCCAGCAGGGTCTGTGCGGCAAACTTACCCAGCGCTACCAGAACATCGGGATTAATAGCATCGAGCTGGCGTTTCAGAAATGGCTCACACGCGGCAATTTCATCAGCTTCGGGGTTGCGGTTCTGGGGAGGACGGCACTTGATCACGTTGCAGATATACACATCCTCACGCTCAAGCCCCATGGCGAACAGAATCCGGTTCAGAAGTAAACCGGCTTCCCCCACAAAGGGTTCGCCCTGTTCATCCTCCCGACCCCCGGGGCCTTCGCCGACGAAAACCAGGCTCGCTTTGGGGTCCCCGCTCCCGAAGACGATATTTGTGCGTGTACGCCCCAGAGAGCAGCGCTGGCAGTCACCCAGATCCGCACGAATCTCCTCCAGGGTTTCTGCTCGACACGCGGTCGTTGCCGCCACCACCGGATCCAGATTCGAGCACAAGGGCAATGCTGCAGCAGCATTAGGGTCAAAATGGAGATCCTCAACGCCCCAGCGCTGCAGATCCTGCAGCGCTGCTACCGCATTTGCGCAGGCGGAGTGTATAAGTTGGGTGCGTTTATCCAGCATATCCTTTACATCCATTCACCGATGGCATTATCCTGCCCGGTGTTAGCGTAAAATGTCAAACTCCTCAACAGTCCAGCGCGGAGATTATTATATGCGCTCATGTTTAACAGTGCTCACCTTTTTGTGTCTCTTCCTCACCCCTACTGAAGTCTGGGCGTGGGGGTTCGGGGTACATCTACAGCTGGGCAACAGTATCCTGGCGCAGACAGGAAATCTCCCCGCTCATGTGGCTGCGCTCCTGAATGCATTTCCACACGATTTTCTCTACGGTTGCATCAGTGCAGATATTACCCTGGGAAAGAAATACACCCACTATCTTAAACACTGCCACAGCTGGAATATGGGGAACAAGGTGCTCGCGGCAGCAAAAACCGATGCCCAGCGTGCATGCGCGTATGGCTACATTGCCCACCTTGGTGCGGATACCATTGCCCATGGCTTCATGGTGCCCTACAAAATGGTGCGCAGTTACAACACCACGTTCCTCAATCATGCCTACTGGGAACTGCGCTTTGAAGCGCGTATCGATCCGCAGATATGGGCTCAGGCCAGGGAGCTCGCGCAATATGATTTCAGTGAGAACGACAAACTCCTGCGCCGCGTACTGGTACGCACCCTGTTCTCCTTCGGCACCAACAAACGCATGTTCAATTCAATGTTGCTTATCAGCCGTATCCGGCGCTGGCAACGCATTCTGAAACGTCTGGATGAGCGCTCGGTATGGAAACTGGAACAAAAAGACCGCCAGGAGTACCTTGACCTCGCTCTCGAAGCAAGCATGAGTGTCCTCTCGGATCCTGCCAGTGCATATTTCAATGCCGACCCTACCGGCGAACGTGCTCTGCAGACAGCACAAAAAATGCGCACCAGCCTGAAAACCCTGTGGCAGGACGGGCGTCTGCCATCCGAACTCAGCGTTCCCATTCTTGATGACGTCAAAGAGCATTTCCGCTCCAACATCACCAACCCTCTGAACAATATCTAGGAGGCAGATTTGGCAATGAGGGTCGTGACCCGATCCAACAGAGCATGCGCCACCTCAGCCTTGCTCGATTGCGGCATATCTTCCACCCTGCCATCGGCATGGAGGAACTTAACCACGTTGGTCTCCACATCAAAACCCGCCCCGGGGGCAGTAACGTCATTGGCAACCAGCATATCCAGATTCTTACGCTGCAGTTTATCCTGTGCATGGCGTAAAAGGTCATGGGTTTCTGCGGCAAAGCCAACTACTATCTGCCCCGTTTTCTCCATTCCGATCTGGGCAAGGATGTCCGGATTGGGCTCCAGTTCTATGCATGCAGAATCTGTGTTTTTCTTTATTTTATGCTGTGCCACGCAACTGGGGCGATAATCGGCAACCGCCGCTGCTTTGATCACCACACTGGTGCCTGGCAGCTCTCGCATCATCGCGGCATGCATGTCTCTGGCGCTTTCCACCGGGACATATCTGACACCCAATGGAACCGGCAGAGCTGTAGGGCCGCTGACCAGCACCACCTCTGCGCCGCGTTGCCATGCGGCGCGGGCGATGGCGTAGCCCATTTTCCCCGAAGAGTAGTTGGATACGTAGCGGATCGGATCGAGTTTTTCCCGCGTGGGACCGGCACTTATCAGCACCCGCTCCCCGTTCAAATCAGCAGGGGTCAGAACCTTCTCAATCCACTCCTGAATATGTTCCGGCGCCGGGAGTTTTCCCTTGCCCTCCCAACCACACGCCAGCGCTCCATCGTCGGGTTCAATGAGGTGGAAGCCCCGTTGCGTAAGAATCTGCATATTGTGCTGCACCGCAGCACTTTCATACATATTCACATTCATGGAGGGCGCCAGAACCACGGGCGCTTTGGTGGCCATCAGAGTGGTACTAAGCAGATCGTCCGCAATCCCGCCACTGAGTTTGCCGATAATGTTTGCGGTTGTGGGTACAACAACACACAAATCCGCCTTGTCTGCGAGAGAGATATGTCCGATCTCCTTTTCCTGATACAGATCGAACATCCGGGTATGCACCGGATTGTTAGACAGGGTCTGAAAGGTCAGCGGCGTGACAAACTCGCATGCATTTGCGGTCATCACCACTGAAACCTCTGCTCCGGCTTTAGTGAGTAAGCGCAGCAGTTCTACAGCTTTATACACCGCAATCCCGCCGCATACCCCAAGTACAATCTGCTTTCCTGCAAGGACTGGCATAAGTTGAGCCTTCCTGATCAAGTCTTCGGATCCCCGCAATTATACGTAATCACCATTGACAAACGGATTGGAGCTCTGCTCCGCAGCGATGGTGGTTTCGGGACCGTGTCCTGGATGTACCACCGTGGATGCGGGCAGAACCATAAGTTGAGAGCGAATATGACCGAGGAGTTGCTGCATATCTCCTCCGGGAAGATCGGTGCGCCCGATAGAGCCGGCAAACAAAGTATCCCCGGAAAAGAGATGCCCCTCGCCATACAGACATATCCCTCCGGGTGAATGCCCCGGAGTGTGGATAACCTCGAAATTCAAATCGCCGATTTCGAGCAGATCGCCATTTTGGAGTAATCGGCTTGGTTGCGGCGACTCGACTGCGGGGAGACCAAAGCTTGCTGCCTGACGCGGTGCCTGTTTAAGCATAGGAACATCGTCACTGTGCATACAGAACTCGACCCCGGTTTTTTCCAGAATGGCGCTGTTGCCCCCCACGTGATCAAAATGTCCATGGGTATTGACCAGCATTTTGGGCTCAAGCCCTTCCTGCTCTATCACCCGGAGAATCTGATCCGCCTCGTCTCCTGGATCAATGATAAGCGCCTTCTTCGTGCGTGGACATGCCACTACATAACAATTAACCTGTAAAGGGCCGACGGGAAGAGTTTTAATGATCATGCTCTTTGTCCTCTCTGGTTTCAAACAGATCCAGGGTTGCGCCTGCAAGCTGGTCACCCAGGGAGGTGCGCAGAGGCTGCTGGTACCTGTTGTTGCGTTTTGTCGATTTTTTATGTGCTGCCCCGCTATCAGCATGCGCTGCCGTTGCCGAAGTCCGATTTTCAGGCTTCGGCGGAGGTAATTCAACCTGCTGCTGCTCCTTAACTTCATCTCCAGGGGCATAGAAATAACGATCAAACAGGCGGTGATATGAGGTCCAGTCTGAAGGGTTGTGCTGTTCCCTGTCGATATGCAGAGCAATGCCGTTGATCTTTGCATCCATATCATCAACAAAGTTGAGCACCACTGCCTCGAGGGTTTTGGGGCGTTTAGGGGAACCGTACTCATATTGGCCGTGGTGGGACAGGAGCATGTGTTTTAAGAGCATGGCCTTTTGCGCCGGAAAATCAGGGCATGATCTGATCTTCTCATCCAGCATCTCAACCCCCATAATAATATGGCCGATCAGCTTTCCGGCATCAGTGTAGTCAAAACTGCGTGCATAGCGCAACTCGGCAACCTTGCCGATATCATGCAACAGGGCGCTGGTTATGAGAAGATCGCGATTGATGCGCGGATAGCGCGCACTCACATCCTGAGCCAGGCGTGCCACACACAGGGAGTGCTCCAGCAAACCACCCAGATATACATGATGCATGGATTTGGCTGCAGGAGCCTTGATATACAGGCGGACAAATTCCTCATCCGTACTGAATCCTTCAAGGAGACGCCGATAATCCGGATCAGCAATCTGTGCTATCATCCGCCGCAATTCGGCCAGCATCTCCTCGGGGTCGTTTTCACTCACAGGGAGAAAATCGCCCAGGTTAACGTGCTCTTCTCCCACACGGTCAATGGCGTTGAGGATGAATTGCATCTTCCCCATAAAGAGGTTGGCCTTCCCCTTGACGTGAACAAAGTCGTCTTTATCAAACCGGGCACTCAGTTCGTCAACCTGATCCCAGACACGCGCGTCTACCTCACCACTTTTATCCATCAGCTTCAGGTTCATGTACGGTTTGCCGTTTTTGGCCATGGCTATATTTTTATCCCGCACCAGAAAAATACTGTTGATGGGGTCGCGTTCGCGGATATCTTCAATATATGTTTTTTTCAACAATGCTGCTCCTGTAACATCTCCCCTCTGGGAAGAAAAGTTGAATTTCAGGTTTAATCCTGTGCTTGTTCATTTATCGCCTGCGTAACTTTCAGCCCATCCAGAGCCGCGCTCATAATACCACCTGCATATCCGGCTCCTTCACCTATCGGGTACAATCCCTTGCAGTTTAAAGATTCCATATCTGCGCTGCGCAATATGCGCAATGGGGCGGATGTGCGTGATTCCGGCGCTATAAGACTGGCTTCAACACTGATAAAGCCACGCATTTTGCGTTCAAAATGGGGCAATGCCTCTCGTAAGCCCGCATATATAAATGATGGCAGGTAATCATGCAGATCATCTTCACGCACTCCGGGGCGGCAAGTGCTGTTGAGCGGGGCATAGCCACGCTCAAGAAAACTCAGCATGTTCTGCGCCGGAGGGCGGTAATCGTCATTGCCGGCATAGGCTTTCTGCTCCCAGAAACGCTGGAACTCCACTCCGGCAAGGGGCGTATCCCCTGCAAAATCCTGCGGGCGCACCGCCACCACCAGGGCGCTGTTGGAAAATTCCCCCGCACGCCGCGAGTGACTCATGCCGTTCACCACCACGCTATGTCTTTCACTGCTGCTCAACACCACTTCCCCACCGGGGCACATACAGAAGGAGTACACCCCCCTGCCGCTGCTGCGATCGTTCCAGCTCAAGGCATAATCCGCCGCAGGCAGGCGCGGGTGCGACTTCATTCCATACTGAATGGTGTTGATCAACTCTGCCGGGTGCTCAACCCGCACCCCCATGGCAAAAGGTTTCGGCTCCAGCGCTATACCATGTCTATCCAGCATGGCATAGGTATCTCTGGCACTGTGCCCGATTGCGAGAACCACAGCATCGCAGTGTATATGTTCTGCGGCATTGACCACAACCCCTCTGATCCTTCCGTGTTCAATCTCAAGATCAGTAAGACGGGCATGATACCTTATATCAACGCCGGCTGAAACCAGCTCGGCTCGCAGATTTATCAGCACCCTGCGCAATACGTCGGTACCGATGTGGGGCTTGGCGTCGATGCGGATATCCGCGCCAGCGCCACATGAAATAAAGGTTTCCAGCACTTTCGCAGCCAGCGGGTGCTTGACTCTGGTAGTGAGCTTACCATCAGAGAATGTTCCCGCGCCCCCTTCGCCGAACTGCACATTGCTCTCGGGATTAAGCGCACCCCCGGCCCAGAACGTCTCAACATCGTGTACCCGTTGTTCCACCTGCGCGCCCCGCTCCAGCAGAACAACATGGTGTCCACTGCGGGCAAGTGCGAGGGCGGCAAACAGGCCTGCAGGCCCCATCCCCACCACCACGATTTTGTGGTTCGTTGCGGGAATGGACGAAGAGAGCGTATTGTGACAGCACCCGGCTGCCACTTTCTGTACTTTACCAGCATGGCTGTGAGCTGAAATATCCACATCATCGGGGACACTGAACTCCAGAGTATAAACCCGGACTATACGCTGTTTACGGCGTGCATCGATGCCGCGGCGTACAATCTTCAGATCGAGAACGGCATTTTCTTCAAGCCCGAGGCACTGCGCCACCATCCAGGCCAGCTCTGTTTCGTCCTGATCCAGACCGAGGCTGACCTGGGTGATTCTCCAGCGTATGCATGCATGCGAATTCACAGCCAAAACCCTACCTAAACATCTTCAGCATTCACATCCGGTAATAAGAGGGGAAAGTCCATATAGAAATTTGCACCCTTACCCGCTTCGCTTTCAACCCGGATATTACCGTTACAACTCTTCACAACCCGGAGCACAACCGAAAGACCGAACCCGGTACCATTACTTTTAGTGGTATAAAACGGATCAAATATCTTAACCAGGTTGTCTGCGCATATACCGGAGCCGGTATCCCCCACATGGACTCGGGCTTTTTCGTTCTCAACGCTCAAATCGATGCTCAGGGTACCACCGGCTGGCATTTCATAAAGGGCATTGGCGATGAGATTGGTGAAAATCTGCTCCACCTCTTCGCTTCGCCCGCCAATAAGCACTGGAGCGGGATGCAGATCGAGATCGAGGCTGATCTTCTGGCGTCTGATCTGCTCACGAAACAGTTCCAGGGCATTTTCTATGCTCGCATGCAGGCACACCTGACGGGTTTCCCCCCGGGGTTTCTGTTTACTCGCGCTGAGCAGTTTGCGCAGAATGGTATCCACACGCTCCACTTCCGTTAAAATACTGCGCGCGTATTCAGGCACACTGCTATGGTTGCATTCGCTGCATTCCGACTGGAGCAACTGTGCCGTAAGAGCGATGGAATTGAGCGGGTTGCGGATTTCATGTGCCATTCCGGCTGCAAGGTGACCTACGGTAGCGAGCTTTTCGGCCTGGATCATTTCGCGATTCGCCTGTTCGAGCTCACGGGTTTTTTCCTGCACCCGGAACTCAAGTTCGCGATTCCAGAGCTGGATTTCGTGCTGCAGTTCTTCACGCTCCAGCCTCAGGCGCCGGTTAACCATCTCAATATGCCGGATATGCAGGACATTTTCTATGCGGTCAAATAAATCCTTATTGTTGAACGGCTTAAGAATGTAGTCACTCGCTCCGGCTTTCATCACCTCCACAGCCACGGACTCGCTTCCCTTGCCGGTAAACATCACTACATACACATCCTCCCAGCGCGTCTTAACTTCCTTAAGCACCTCCATCCCATCCATGCCGGGCATCATATAGTCAAGCAGTATCAGGGCAGGTTTAAACTCTTCAGTCAATTGCAGCCCTTCACGTCCGCTACTCGCGGTCCGGACTTCATATCCTCTGCTGGTAAGAATAATCTGACATAACTCCAGAACTGCGCGTTCGTCATCTATGACTAGAATTTTTTCCGGCATGAACAGCTCCTGTACGTGCAACCGCCTTTGTGCATATATCCATCCCGCGCCACTGCATAGAAAAAGGGGCAAGCCCTGAAAAGGCCCGCCCCGGATCTCCGTGTGTCAACACAACCTTAATCTGAAAAGTCTATTTAGGATTAGGCACGGAAAGCACCGGTATTGTTGATTTACGGATAACTTTTTCCGTAGTGCTGCCGAAAAGGACGTGGTCGAGACCGCTGCGCCCATGCGTACCCATTACAATTACATCGGCACCGACCTCTTTCGCCTGGTTGATGATTTCTTCATGCGGCACCCCGGTAACCACCAGGGTTCCGTAGTTGTCCGAGTCCTTCAGATTATCGGCGCAGAACTCGTCCATCATTTTTTTGGCGCTCTCTTCAATCTCCTTGGAAAGAACATCGAAGGATACATGCGGAACATAAAAACCGCGCAAATCCACAGGTTCACCAATGGTATGGATGATTTCGAGACGCGCCCCCGAAACAGCGCAAATCGCCTGGGCATATTCAAACGCCTTTTGTGAACATTCGGAAAAATCGGTAGCGAACAAAATGGTCTTGAATTCTTTCATAACAACCTCCTGAAGAGAAAAACAACTAATCGCCAACCACTGCTATCTTACTTAACACCAACTTCAATTCTTCAAACTTGACCGGTTTATGCACAAAGTCAAATGCGCCCAGATTCGCGGATTCAAGATACATATCCACCTCACCGTAGGCGGTAATCATAATAACATATATGTCCGGATATGTTGATTTAATCCGTTCCAGCAAGCCAATTCCGTCCAGTCCGGGCATCTTAATATCACTCAGAACACAGTCGACGCGCTGCATCTGCAATTTTTCCAGAGCTTCGAAACCGTCAGCGGCGCAATCAACATGATATCCCTCCCGCTCGAGCAACTTCCCCAGGGAGCGTCTGCTGGTCTCTTCGTCATCCACCACCAGTATTGATTTTCTTTTCTGCATGTTATGATGCTTTCGCAAAAAATATCAAATTGGCTGACCAGGCAAAAAGCGCCAGATATGCGACGCGTGAAAGCTTCCGTTGAACCGTCGCATGCGCCGTCTCATTCATACATCAAAGCAGCGACGCCTTCATGTCTTTACTGCGGCAAGAGTGCAAACATCCTTACTTTTCCGCCTATATCCAAAGGATAACACCGGGGTGCATGAAGTCAAGAATGAGGGCACAACCACAAGCAGAGCGCAATCTGGATATTCAATTTTCTTCGAGCATCATCAGATATTCTCGCGCCTCTTTGCCCAGCTTTGTCTGATCTTCTCTATTGGCTATTTCGCGAAACTCCTCACGCGCTTTTTCATTTTTGTCGTGTTTGAGAAGTGTCCGGGCGTATTCGAAGCGCAATGCGCTGTCGAGTGGATCTATATCCAGGGCTCGCTCAAACACCTCCTCGGCCAGAGCATATTTCTCCATTTTGGCATAACACTGCCCCAGCAGACTCAAAACCGTAAGGTTGTCAGGAAACTGCTGCAATGCCTCTTTATACGCCATGACCGCTTCAGGATATTCCCCGGCACGGTAGTATGCCACCCCGAGTCCGGTCAGTGCGCGGACCGGATACTTGAACACCAGATTGTCTGCGGCTTTACGAAAATATGTTGCCGCCTCTTCCCAACGGTGCATGTCAAGATACAGTGCAGCCAGATTATTCTGGAAATACGGATCTTCAGGCTTCAACTTCAACGCTTTGAGGTAGTGGGTTTCCGCCTTCTCAAATGCCGCTTTATGTTGATATGTCTGCGCAATGAGGTTATGCATATCCGGATTGCTCGGCTGAATCCGCACGCCCTCGAGAAGTTCCTCCAGGGCGCTGCTGTAGTCACGCGTAGCCATGTAGGACTGCGCGAGCTGATAATGGGATTTTGCCATATCCTCCCGCGACGGCCCGGAAACAGCACAACCGCATACACAACATCCGAGAACCAACAGGCTGATCAATCTGAGCATAAATCTCTCCGCTTCCCGGGGTCAGTCAACCCCTTTGAATTCAGTAAGGAGCTGAAACTTCCGATACCGGTCTCTTATCTGTTCGATATCGAGGGTGCGCATGCGCTCCAGGCTGAACTCCTCGACATTGAATGAAGCCATGACGCTCCCGAAAATGATGGCCTGGCGCACGGCCTCATCGGACAGGTTGTTGACACTGCTCAAATACCCCATGAAACCACCAGCGAACGAATCGCCCGCGCCAGTGGGGTCAAATACCGCTTCAAGCGGATACGCCGGCGCGGAAAACACACTGTGTTGGGTAAACATGAGAGCTCCATATTCGCCCTGCTTAACCACCAGAGTCGCCGGCCCCATGCTCAATACGTTCTGCGCCGCCTTAACTATGTTTGGCTCCTGAGCCAGCTGGCGAACTTCCGCTTCGTTAATCAGCAGGATATCAACATGTTTCAGGGTCTGCAGCAGGGCGTCACGCTTCCCTTCTATCCAGAAATTCATGCTGTCGCACGCCACAATCTGCGGGCGGATTACCTGTTTGAGCACATTAAGCTGGAGTTCAGGATCAATATTGCCCAGAAAAACGTATCTGGCGTCGCGGTAGTGTTCAGGCAGCTGCGGATCGAAATCCGCCAGCACATTGAGCTGCGTATCCAGGGTGGTAGCTTCATTGAGATCATAGCCGTATGCACCCTTCCAGCGAAAGGTCCGGCCCGCATTTCTGCTTATGCCGTCGGTGTTGACCCCGCGCTGGCGCAAAAAATCGATATGCTCCTCCGGAAAGTCATGCCCCACCACAGCTACCAGATTGACCGGGGTAAAAAAACTTGCCGCCGTGGAAAAATAGGTTGCCGACCCGCCCAGCACCTCTTCTGCCTTACCGAAAGGAGTCTCTACACTGTCAAACGCCATGGAACCAACTGCAAGAATACTCATATCCGTACTACTCCTCAAAATATCTGCCGATAATCAGATCGAGATTTGCGCGCGCCCGGGAATTAAATCGGGTAGAATCGGTCATAACACAGTGCTGCGCAGCGCTGGTGCATGCACAGGTGCGCTCGGGGTGAATAACATCTACCGCTGCGGCAATGATCTTTTTCGCCATCTCGACATTGGCATGCATAATTGCCACAACCGCCTCCACTGACACGTCAGCGTGGGCTTCGTTCCAGCAATCGTAATCCGTCGCCAGGGCTACAGTGGCGTAGCATATTTCCGCCTCACGCGCCAGACGTGCCTCAGGCAGATTGGTCATACCGATCACATCCACTCCCCAGCTGCGAAACAGATTGGACTCCGCCCGGGTTGAAAAGGTGGGACCCTCAATGCAGATATATGTACCCTTGCTATGGAGGGTCGCCCCGGCCTGTTGCGCCGCAAGCGCAAGGCTGTGACTTAAATCGTTACACACAGGATCGGCAAACTGCACATGCCCGACTATGCCGTTACCAAAAAAGGTATTGGCACGGATGCCGGTAGTACGATCAATGAACTGATCGGGCAGCACAATGTGCCCCGGCTCTATCTCCTCGCGCATGCTCCCCACCGCTGAAACGGAAATAATCCGCTCCACCCCGAGCATCTTCATGCCGTATATATTGGCGCGATACGGAACTTCGGACGGGAGATATCGATGCCCGCGCCCATGGCGGGGAAGAAAAACCAACTTTGTCTGCCCCAGGGTGCCGGTAATGAACGCATTGGAGGGTTCTCCAAACGGAGTCTGGAGACGGATCTCCTCAACATCTTTCAATCCTTCCAGTTCATACAGCCCACTGCCGCCAATCACGCCTATAACCGGTTGCGCCATTTAATCCGTCCTTTCTTCTGACATATTATTATGCGTATCGCGTTCAAGTTTTCCTTTTAGCTGACCACAGGCAGAGGAGATATCCTGCCCTTTGCTCGCGCGGCGAATAGCCACGATATTACGCTGCAGAAGGTAACTCTGGAAGGCATTGATATTCTCTTCTGCAGGGGAGCGATATTCAGAGCCCTCGTGTTCATTGAAGGGTATCAGATTCACCTTGGCCTTGACTCCGTGAAGCAGTTTAACCAGACGTTTTGCATCCGCGATTGAATCGTTGAGGTCGCGGATGAGAATATATTCAAAGGTTATACGGCGTTTGCCGTGCAGAGGGAAATCACGACACGCCTGAATAAGCTCACTCAGGGGATAACGCCTGTTTACCGGCATCAGACGGTTGCGGACTTCATCGCTGGAAGCGTTGAGGGAGACTGCAAGGTTTACATTGATACGCCGTGCCAGCTCATGCATTTGCGGCACCAGACCACAGGTTGACAGGGTTATCTTGCGTGAACTGTAGTCCATACCGGAGGTGTCATAGAAGATCTCCAGCGCCCTCACCATATTGTCGAGGTTTTGTAACGGCTCCCCCATCCCCATCACCACAATGTTGTGGATGTGATGGTTACGCCGTATGGCACACACCTGATTGACGATTTCAGCCGTGGTGAGGTTGCGTTTGAGCCCGTATCTGCCGGTAAGACAGAAATCACACTGCATGGCACATCCAACCTGGGAGGAAATACACAGGGTAAAACGCCCGCTTTCCATAGGGATGAGAACCGTCTCAATGCTTTCTCCGTCCGCAAGGCGAAAAAGAAACTTGCGGGTCCCATCCGCACTGATTTCTTCATTTTCCGGTGTCCATTCTGAAATGAAAGCGCGCTGCTCCAGCTCTGCGCGCAGATCTTTGGACAGGTCCGTCATGAGGCTGAAATCGGATACATTTTTCTTGTACATCCAGCTCATCAGCTGCTTGCTGCGAAAGCGCTCCTTGCCCAGACCGGCCAGAAAGTCTATAAGATCGGCGGAAGTAAGGCCGCGCAAGTCTACTTTTGTGTCACCCATTGCTGTCAATTCACTGTCTTTTGTGGTGGTAACGCTCTGCTGCCCAATAAAACATCGCAGCAGGGAATAAAAAAGCCCCCCGGATTGTATCCGAAGGGCCGTTAATGCTCAAGCAATTCCCCGTTCGGGAACAGGTTCATATTCTACAGCAGTTCCATACCGGAGAAGAAATAACCGAGTTCAAACGCTGCCGTTTCGGGAGCATCGGAGCCGTGGGTCGCGTTCTCACCGATGGAGGTGCCGAACTCACGCCGCAGGGTTCCTTCCGCGGCATCTGCCGGGTTGGTTGCGCCCATGAGATCTCGCCATTTCATAATCGCATTTTCAGCCTCAAGTGCCATAACCACACAGGGGCCGCTGCTCATAAAATCGGTAAGCTCATCAAAAAACGGGCGATCTTTGTGAACATAGTAAAAACCTTCCGCCTCTACCTTACTCATGTAGATTTTTTTAAGCCCTGCCACCTTAAAGCCTTCGGCATAGATGCGCGCGAGAATTTTACCTGCATTTCCGGCAGCAAAGGCATCAGGTTTAATTATTGCAAATGTTTTTTCCATGTAACGTATTCCTTTCCGATGATCGATTTGATGTAAAGAGCTGATCCCGCCAGGAGCGGGGATAACGTTTATCTATACCCAACTGTATTGAAGCACATCAGGGTGTGGGCTTGTACCATCCTGAAATGCAAAAGTCAACGCGCCTTTGAACTTCTGCGCCGTTCAGCCCCAGAATGTAACCTGGTTACGCCCGAGTTCCACCGAACGCTGCAGCGCCTTATCCGCGCGTTCCAGGGTTTTGTCCAGCGATTGCTTGTCCTCGACGGACACAGCTCCAATGCTGGCACTCATCACAAAGGGCAGATCCTCGCACTCCTGCTGATGGAGATTTTCCAGAAGCATATTCGCAACCTTGAGCGCAGATTTGCGATCGGAATTGGCAAGGAGAATAATAAAACGATTTGTACCCACCTGGCCGATGATATCAGAACGCCGCAGGGATTCCCCTATTCTGGTGATGGCGTTATGCACAATCTCAGTGGCTGCATTTTCACCCAGCACCGATTCGAAAAGGGCATAGTAATCTATTTCAAGGCTCAGAATGGAGAAAATATTCTGATAGCGCTGGTAACGGTGCCAGTCACGGTTGAGGGCATCATAAAATGCTGCCGGGCTGAGAATACTGCAGGCACTTTCTTCTCCATTGCCATGGCTGTGCATCGTTCTCGCCCGCGCGCAGTGTTGAGGATACTCGAGTTTTTCGGGATCAGAAGCTATCCCTGCAATGCCTTGAAGCTCACCCGCAGCAGAATATACCGGGCGGCAATAGAAATCCACCCCTGCCGCGTCACCTGAAGTATGGAGGCAGAATACGGGTTCGTTAATATCCGCGGCATTGCGCTTGAGATTCTGCAGATATGCATGCAAGATGCATCCGGGGCAGGCATCAGGATTGAACTTGCAGACTTCAGGATTGAGCCCGGCCCGGGTCAGGGTTTTGCCCACGACCTTTTCTGCATCTACCCCTGAAAGGTGCACCGCAGCATCATTCCAGACACGTATAATCGCCTCTGCATCTGCAAAGAATACAGCTGCCGGCAGTGCCTCAAGCACCTGGCTGCAGGCATCAATGCCAAGCTTCTCAGTATTTTTCATCCCGTTACCTATCCCCGCTGATTGTTCACATCTGCATTAACACATTATTTTATAATTAGAATATATATTCCAGCTGATGTCAAACAGATTGTTGCAGAAATTCCACCACTTGCGCTAATGCCAGGCCACGGTGGCTTATGCGGT
>JBNGCY010000034.1:0-25706 GCA_049975505.1 Desulfuromonadaceae bacterium
CCCGCGTCAGTCCGGTGTCGCGCGCAATTTGACTCATATTTCTGGCGCGCGCGATAACGCCTAAAGCATGCACAATGAATGCCGGATCGTCTCCGGCTTCTTCAATACAGGCTTCAAGATACAGCTGGATATCTTCGTCTGTTTTAAGGTATTCGGATGAATCCCAGCGTGTTGTTTTAATGCCCATGGCCTATTCCTCCAACTGTTTGGCAATCTCCCTGGCTTTGACAATATCGGCACTTTGCGAGCCTTTGGCGCCACCTGATAGAAGAATTACTATGACAGCGTGTTTCTGTGTAAAGTAGACTCTGTATCCGGGGCCGTAGAAAATCCGCAATTCACTTATGCCTTCACCAGCAGGGGCAATATCTCCAAAGTTTCCCATCTCAACTCTGTCAATACGAGCCTGGATTCTGGCTTTTGCCTTTCGGTCCTTCAGGGATTTAAACCACTTGGTAAAGTGCGGTGTTTTACGGACTTCTATCATAAATGACCATAGTGTCTGAGAAGCTTGTTGTCAACTGTGGTTTACATGTTGTTTTTATTTTCAGATATTCTACTTTTTCACCTTGGCCCATGAATCGCGCAGGGTGACGCTGCGGTTGAATACCGGCAGTTCTGCTGTGCTCTGCTCTTCATCGCGGCAGAAGTAGCCGCAGCGCTCGAACTGATATGCCTGCTCCGCCCTGGCGGCGCGGATGGCGGGTTCGGCCACGCATTCATCCAGGGTTATGATTGACTCCGGGTTGAGATCATCGAGCCATGAATCCGCATGGGCACCGGCTCCCGGCGTTTCAACGCTAAAGAGACGGTCGTACAGGTGAACTTTGAGCTTTACCGCATGCGCCGCGCTGACCCAGTGGATCACCCCTTTGACCTTGCGCCCTTCGGGAGCCGCGCCCAGGGTGGCAGGGTCATGGGTGCAGAGCAGCTCTTTGACGCTGCCGTCGTTGTGGTACACCACCTCTTCGCACTTGATCACATAGCCGTTGCGCAGGCGCACCTCGCGTCCGGGGCCGAGGCGGAAGAATTTCTTGGGCGGGTCGAGCATGAAATCTTCCTGGTCGATGTAGATCTCCCGCGTAAACGGGATCTTGCGCTCTCCCATCTCCGGCTGCTGCGGATGGTTGGGGGCGCTGAATTCCTCCACCTTGTCCTCCGGATAGTCGGTGATGATCACCTTCAGTGGGCGCAGGACACACATCAGGCGCGGGGCGCTTTCGTTGAGCTCCTCGCGTACGCAGTCCTCAAGCACGCTCATGTCGATCCAGCTGTCGCTCTTGCTGATTCCCACGCGCTTACAGAAGGTGCGGATGGCTGCCGGAGGAAAACCGCGCCGCCGCATTCCCGCGAGGGTGGGCATGCGCGGATCGTCCCAGCCGGAGACCAGCCCACGCGTGACCAGCTCCTGGAGTTTGCGCTTGCTCATCACCGTGTAGCCGAGGTTAAGGCGCGAATACTCATACTGGCGTGACGGAAACAGGCCGAGCTTTTCGATAAACCAGTCGTACAGCGGGCGGTGGTCGGCAAATTCCAGGGTGCACAGGGAGTGGGTGATCCCCTCCAGGGCATCGGACTGACCGTGGGCGAAGTCGTACATGGGATAGATGCACCACTTATCGCCGGTGCGGTGATGTGGTGCATGCAGGATGCGGTACATAACCGGATCGCGCATGTTCATATTGGGTGACGCCATATCGATTTTGGCGCGCAGCACCTTTTCCCCGTTACCGAATTCTCCAGCGCGCATGCGTTCGAACAGATCGAGATTCTCCTCCACGCTGCGCTCGCGATACGGGCTGTTCTGCCCGGGTTCGGTCAGGGTACCGCGCATTTCCCGGATCTGCTCGCCGTTAAGATCGTCCACATACGCGAGCCCATCCCTGATGAGCTGAATAGCCATGCGGTACAGGTCATCAAAGTAGTCGGAGGTGTAGAATTCGTTATCTCCCCAGGAGTATCCGAGCCACGCCACATCGCGGCGGATCGCCTCGGTGTACAGGGCTTCTTCTTTGACCGGATTGGTGTCATCGAAACGCAGGTGGCAGCGCCCGTTGAACTCCAGGGCAACATTAAAGTTGAGGCAGATCGCCTTGGCATGCCCGATATGCAGGAACCCGTTCGGTTCCGGTGGGAAGCGCGTAACCACCTGGCCATCATTTTTATTGGCGTTGACATCTGCAGCTATAATCTGGCGGATAAAGTCCTTGCCTGCGGTTTCATTGTTCATAGTGCGGGTATAGTCCTCAAAAAAGGTTATGATTGATGGCGTCGCAAAAACTCACCAACTGCGGCGTTGCTGTGGTTATCTCGCTGCTTCGGCGTACGTATGAGACGTTGCATGCAACGTCTCTACAGAGACAGTCACGCGCCTTGCATTTGGCGCTTTTTGCTTAGCCATCTAATTTTTGTAAAAGCATCATGTTTCCTGCGTCAGCAACACAACCGCATGGGTTGAAATCCCTTCCATGCGTCCTTCAAATCCGAGATTTTCCGTCGTGGTGGCCTTGATGTTTATCTGTTCACAGGCGCATTCACATATCCGTGCAATCGTGGACTGCATTGCGGGGATATGTTGCGCCAGGCGCGGTTTTTGGGCGATGATGGTAGCATCAAGGTTGGCGATTGTATAGCGTTTCTCACGCATGAGTTCAATGACCCGCTCCAGGAGTACACTGCTCGCAACTCCCTTAAACTGCGGATCGCTGTCCGGAAAGTGGCGTCCGAGGTCGCCCAGCCCCAAAGCACCGAGAATCGCATCGCAGATAGCATGGAGCACCACATCCGCATCGGAATGTCCGAGCAGACCGAGTGTGTGGGGAACTTCAATCCCGCCCAGCATCAGGGTGCGCCCTTCCACCAGACGGTGGACATCGTAGCCGTGACCGATTCGCATCATTTATTTTCTTCCCGTGTATTGAACAGGGCCTGCGCCAGGATCAGATCCTCCGGGGTGGTGATTTTAAGATTGGCATATGAGCCTTCAACCACCGCCACCTCATGCCCGAGCCATTCGAGTACCGAGGCGTCATCCGTGGCGCTGAATCCGTGCGCCAGTGCCTGCTCGTGGGCATTGACAATCAGATTGCAGCGGAAACCCTGCGGTGTCTGTGCTGCCCACAGGTTGCTGCGCTGTGGGGTGGAGCGGATAATCCCATCGTGAACCTCTTTGATGGTATCCTTCACCGGCACCGCGGCAATGCACGCGCCGTGCTCTACAACCCCGGCAACGACAGCATCAATGGTTTCCGTTTCAATCAGGGGGCGCACGCCATCGTGGATCAGGATAATATCCTCGGCGCCGCACTGACAGGCACGCAGTCCGTTGCGTACCGAATCCTGGCGTTCGTTTCCGCCACGCACCACAGCGCAAACTTTGTCGATGTTGTAAGCATGTACAATATCCCAGCGGCAGAAATCAAGTTGATCCTCCGGGGTGACAATGATTATTTCGTCAATAGCGGGATGGGCGGCAAAGGTGTGCAGGCAGTGGACTAGAAGCGGCGTGTTGCCAAGGCTGAGATATTGTTTTTGGATGGCGTTGTTCATGCGCCGCCCCATACCGGCGGCAGGTATAATGGCAACTACTTTCCCCGGGCGTGAAAATGTGTGAGTATCCATTCTGTAGTGATCCATAAAGAAAAAGACCAGGTTTGCACCTGGTCAGAATTTTGCAGAATGAGCGCCTGATTTAACTCCTGAGCACATCCTAATTGCGGAAGGTTTCCTCGACGCGTCTGGTAATCTGTTCTTCGTCAACGCCTTCAGCAAAAGCGATCTCTTTAATAACCAGGCGCCGCGCAAGATCGAGCATTTTTTTTTCGCCGTAGGAAAGCTCTTTGTCTACCGCTATCACGTAGAGTTCGCGCAGCACCTGGGCGACTTCGTAGAGATCGCCGGTTTTTATTTTTTCGGTATACTCGCGCTGGCGCCGGCTCCATGAAGCCAGGCTTTTGGAGGGATAGGACTCGGTCTCTTTGAACAGGTCGTAAACCCGGGGCAGGTTTTTTTTGTCCACCAGGCTGCGCATTCCCACGTTTTTCACGTTCCGGGTCGGTACCATGATGGTCATGTCGCTGTCGCAGATACGCAGGATGTAAAAGTCATGTTTCTGGCCGGAAAACTCTCTGGTTTCAATCGCCTCAATCACCCCAACGCCCTGAGCCGGATAAACAGCTCTATCTCCAATATTGAACCCCATAATGTCTCCGCGTATACTAGCTTGTTCCGGTTGCCGCAATTCCACGCGCATGGACGGGTAAGCGCGTTGTTTTGAGCACAAATACAGCAACATTGCATTTGTAAGAATTGCGTTAAAGGGTCATGTTATAATAAATTTGTATGAAGGTCAAGAAAAGACTGGAGTACAGGGGTTGGATTGTGCTAGCTTGCAAAGTTTTTGTTTTTCTGTGTAGTTATTTACACTGCATTTCGGTAAAAGCCGGGGCTTGTGAATTGCGCTATTTATTCTGGTGATTATATTTGCCTGCGCAGAAGGGGTATTCCTGCGGGTCAGAGACAAATCAGGTTTTCCCTCCTCAGTACCGAACTGAGAGCCATGCTCCAACTGCCATGGGTACCACAAGCCCTCACCGGTAGGGGTGGTGAATAGCAACCCTGATTTTTTACCCATCAGAGTTGCATGGCAGTCGCCTGTGTCCGTTCCAGAGGCTTAACTTCCATATATTCCACCTTCGAGGTGCGGTTTTCAATCCGAATCTTTACCTTCTCTTCATCCTTGCCTTTGCCGTAGGCCGCCACCAGAGCTGCACCCAGTTCGATGTCCTTCTGCGTGGGTGCGCCGGAAAGAACCGCTGCCGGACCGGAAAAATTTTCATTGCGCATGAGAATCAGTTCGGTGCCTGCGAGGGCGCGCAGCATTTCATTGTCACTCTTTTTACGCCCGACACTCAGGTGCGCATGCTCTGAGAGACGGAACGCACGCCCATATTTGAGGAGTTCGATATCGCGGGGAGTGCATTCGGGCTGGTGCTGAAACAGATCACGCAAGCGGGTGGAGAATGAGTTCTCCGTCAGCAGACAGCCGCCGCCGGCGGAGGGGAATTTATCCACCCCGAGACGCTGCGCCAGGCGTTCCTGTCCCTTGCGTGAACGTCCCTGAATTGCTTCGAGTTTGTCGCGCTCCACCAGTCCCTCTTCCTCCATGGGGGTGATGGGGAGGCACTTCGCACTCAAGGGGCGCAGGATTTTGTCCCCACATCCTGAGGCCTTGTTGACTGCCTGCAGTGCCGAGCGATTCTGGCTTTTAGGGCGCTGCCCGATCACCTCGCCGGAAAAAAGGAAGTCATAGCCTTTGCGCTCCATGATCCGCGCTGCAAAGCGAAACATCTGTGCATGGCAGTCGATGCAGGGGTTCATGTTACGCCCATAGCCATAACGTGGGTTTTTCAGCATCGCCAGATGTGGAGTGCTGATATCCTCGATCTGCAGGGGGAGGTGGTAGTGTTGCGCCATCTCGGTGGCTTTTTCGGCATCGAAAAACGGAGTTACGAAGGTGACACAGTGGACTTCGATCCCCTGGGCGCGCAGCAGCAGGGCAGCCAAAATACTGTCGAGACCGCCGGAGAATATCCCCAGGGCTTTAACTGTGGAACTCATAGAATTATCTGTAACCTCTGTACACAAAAGAAGCAGGCGGCGGGTGCCACCTGCTTCAAATATTTATTCATCTGTAGTTAGATAAGCGTTCAGGCTATCAGCGCTTATGGCACTTGTTGCAATTGCCTTTTGCTGCAAAAGCATCTTCACCATTGTGGCAGATGCCGCATTGCTCTCCGGCGTAGATTTTTTCCATGGTGATGGTCACCGCCCCTTTTTTCATCTGCGGAAAGGTTTCGGGATTGTGACAGGTACGGCATCCTTTACTTGCAGCCTTGTTGTGCAGGGCACCATCAAATTGAACCGGACCGAGGGCGGCCTTGTCAAAGGTCAGGCTCTGCCCGGCGGGAACTGCAAAGGCAGGCATACTCATGAGGGTAAACAACAGAGTCAGGGGGATAATTCTTAACATAATCATTTCTCCTTGGGGTCATTCTTTCGGTTTAGTGTTATACATCTGATTGTTCTTCCCAATCTTGTTCAGGAAGCTCCCGGGCTATCAGTTCAAGGACATGGCAGGCCTTTAATTTTAAACCTGCATGATTGATACTGTCCTGTAGCTGCATTATACAGCCGGGGCACGCGGATGCAACCAGTTCGGCACCGCTGCCCGCAATTCCCTCCGCTTTGCGCGCCCCGATGCTGCGGCTGGTGTCGTAGTGGTACACGGAAAACGTTCCTCCGAGACCGCAACAGCGATCCGCCCCTTCCATCTCCACAAACTCCACTCCGGGCAGAGCCTTGAGCAGGGCGCGCGGCTCCGCGGTGATTCCCTGGGTGCGCAGGTGACACGGGTCGTGGTAGGTCACTCTGGTTGTTGTTTCAGGTGCAGGCAGGGCGCGCAATTTTTCCACCAGCCCGTGGCGCACCAGAAACACCAGCACATCCTCCACCTGATCTCCGAGATCCGCATATTGATCGCCCATATCGCGGTAGTGTTTGCCGATACCCGCGTTGCAGGAGGCGCATGCGGTAATAATCGTGTCCGCCTTCCGTTCTCCGAAGGCACCCACATTGGCATCCGCGAGTTGATCCACGGTGGCGGCGTCTCCGGTGGCGTGTGCGGGGAGGCCGCAGCAACCCTGATGTGCGGGAACCCACAGGGGCAGATCGAGAAAGCGGAATATCTTTACCAGGGCTTCGCCGATCTGCGGATAGGTGAAATTGATCATGCATCCGGTGAAAAACGCGCTCAGGGGCTTGGTGGCGTTATCTGTATGCGCGGGGATGTATTCCGGTACCCGCTCTCTGAAGGGTTTCGGCGTCATCTCAGGCAGATAGCGATCTTTGGCGATAAACGGAACCGGGAAACGCAGGCGCAGGCCGCTGTGCTCGGGAACCTTGCGGAATATGAGCTTTTCCAGGTGGCCGCCGCTTTTGGCGAGCAGATTCATCAGCTTCGGGCGCTTGATTACCCCGGTGAGTGCCTTGCCGAAGGTGCTCAAACCCTGGCGCTCGGCAATTTCCCGCCGCGCCGCCATGACTATCTCATCTGTGGGCACCAGGTTGGGGCATTTGTCACGGCACGAGCCGCACAGCAGACACTGGGACATGTCGAGGACAAAACGCTCGTCCACCGGAGTTTTTTTATCCAGCAGCGCATCCGCGATCGCCACCTTGCCGCGCGCCACGGTGGACTCACGTTTCAGAGACTTATATACCGCACATTGGGCCTGGCATGCGCCGCACTTGACGCAGGCGTCTATCTGTTCACGGAAATCTTCGAGGGTCTTGTGCCGCCCCTTGGGATGGTTTTGACAGTTGTCTTGGCTCATGGTTGATGCTTTCGCAAAAAGTATCAAAGTAGATGGCTAAGCAAAAAGCGCCAAATGCAAGGCGCGTGATTGTCTTTGTAGAGACGTTGCATGCAACGTCTCATACGTACGTCGAAGCAGTGAAATAATTGCAGCAACGCTGCAGTTGGTGATTTTTTGCGACGCCATCATAGTTCTATGCCAGTTCTATGGGTTGCTCCAGCAGGATCTTGCCGGGGTTGAGAATATTCTTCGGATCCAGCGCATTCTTAATGGTCTGCATATATGCGACCGCTGCCGGATCGAGTTCCATGGGGATATACGGCGCTTTGGTATTGCCCACCCCGTGTTCCCCGCTCATGGTGCCGCCAAGTTCGAGGGCTGCGGCAAACACCTCTTTAATGGCCAGTTCCGCCTTTTCCATCTCCCCATCTTTTTTGCGATCTATCATGATGTTCACATGGATATTGCCATCGCCGGCGTGGCCGAAGTTGACAATGGGGATGGCGTGGCGGGTGGCTATCTCATCCACGCGTCGGATCATATCCGGCACCTTGCTGCGCGGCACGCAGATATCCTCATTGAACTTGTCGGGATTGACGTTGCGCAGGCTTGCGGAGACGCTGCGGCGCACCTTCCACAGATCCTCGCTCTGCTCCGGGGTTTCGGCAATGCGGGTTTCCACCACTCCCAGGGGCTGGACAATCTCCGAAATGCGTGCGGTGTGGCGGTCGAGAAGTTGCGCTTCGCCGTCCACCTCCACGATCAGCAATGCCTTCGCGGATGCGGGAACATCCAGATCGGTGGCTTTGCGCACGCATTCAATGGTGGCGGCGTCCATGAATTCGAGGGTGGTGGGGATGATTTTGCCCCGGATAATCGCGGAGACCGCCTGAGCCGCGCCGTCAATGGAGTCGAACATGATGAGCATGGTCTTTTTCGCTTCCGGCAGGGGCAGAAGCTTGATGATCAGCTCGGTGATGATCCCCAGGGTTCCTTCGCTGCCCACCATGAGCTTGGTGAGGTCGTAACCCACTACCCCCTTCATGGTGGCGCCACCAGTGCGGATAATATCGCCTTGCGGAGTTACTACCTCCAGGCCCATGATGTAATCCTTGGTGACCCCGTATTTAACGCAACGCGGACCCCCGGCGCATTCGGCGGCGTTGCCTCCCAGGGTGCTGAATTTAAGCGAGGCCGGATCAGGAGGATAGAAGAGGCCGAGCTTTTCCACCGCCTGCTGAAACTGTTCGGTAACCACGCCGGGCTGCACCCGTGCCACCAGGTTCTCCTCGTCAATCTCAAGAATCCGATCCATGCGCGAGGTCACCAGCACAATTCCGCCGGATATAGGCAGGCTTCCCCCGGTAAACCCGCTCCCGGCCCCGCGCGGATACACCGGCACATTCTCGGCATTGGCGAGCTTTACAATCAGGCTTATCTGTTCGGTATCCGCGGGAAAGACCACCACATCGGGTAAAAAACTCTGCTGGGTTGCATCATAGGAGTAACACAGCATATCGGTGGGGTGGGTGGTGAGATTCTCTTTGCCGACCATTTCCTCCAGGGTGCGGATGACGCGCTCTTCAAGCATGGTATACAATCCTCATGACAGAGATGGATTAGTGATAATGTCATTAGTGATAATGTCGTGTGCGCTTTGCGACCTGCTATCCTACACCTTTTTGCATGGAGATGGAACCCATAAATATGACTGTATGACTCAGGTTTGGCGGGGTAGTAATTGACACTATGCTGTATGCCCTCTAAAATCGATCAGCGATTAGAAAATTTAAAAATTTTTGGATTGATAAAAAACATGGCACAGAAAAAGACCCGTACCATATATACCTGTACCCAATGTGGCTATCAGAGCCCGAAGTGGCTGGGGCGCTGCCCTGACTGCCGGGAGTGGAACACCCTGCAGGAGGAGATAAAGCGCGAGGAACCCACCAGCGGCAGCAGGAGTACGAAAAGTACCGGCGCGGCACCGGTGAAAATCAGTGCCATTGCCACGGCGGATGAGCGCCGCGAGCAAATTGGAATTGCGGAGCTGGATCGGGTACTGGGCGGCGGAATTGTGCCGGGGGCGTTCACCCTTATCGGCGGCGATCCCGGCATTGGCAAATCGACATTGCTTCTGCAGGCCGTAGGGCACATGGCGCAGCGTCAGCGGGTATTGTACGTGACCGCGGAGGAATCGGCCCTGCAGATCAAGCTGCGCGCCGAACGTCTGGGGGTAAATGGAGATGAACTCTATCTGCTGGCAGAAAATTCCCTGGAGCAGATATTCTCCCATGCCAGCGAGTTGAAACCACACCTGCTGATTATCGATTCGATCCAGACCATCTTTACCGCCGCCCTTGAATCCGCCCCAGGAAGTGTAAGCCAGGTGCGTGAATGTTCCGGTCAGCTGATGCAGTGGGCCAAGGGCGGAGGGGTTCCCACCTTTATTGTCGGACATGTGACCAAGGATGGGAGTATCGCCGGACCGCGCGTGCTCGAACACATGGTGGATACGGTCCTGTATTTCGAGGGGGATGCGAGTCACCCGTATCGCATTCTGCGCGCGGTGAAAAATCGCTACGGCTCCACCAATGAAATCGGCGTTTTCGAAATGGCGGATACCGGTCTGCGCGAGGTCGCCAATCCGTCGGAGATCTTTCTCGCCGAGCGCTCTGAAGACGCCGCCGGAAGTGTGGTGATCCCGGCGATGGAGGGGAGCCGTCCGATTCTGGTGGAGCTTCAGGCCCTGGTGGCAAGTGCCCCCTACGGTACGGCGCGGCGCACCTCCATCGGCACCGATCACAACCGGGTCTCGCTGTTGGTGGCGATTCTGGAGAAAAAGGTCGGCTTATCTCTTTTAAGTCATGATATCTTTGTCAATGTGGCCGGGGGCGCGAAGCTCGACGAGCCCGCGGCGGATCTGGCCATCATGGCGGCGCTTGCTTCGAGCCACATGAACAAAAGCATCTCCGCGCGCACGGTGGTATTCGGCGAAGCCGGTCTTGCCGGAGAGATCCGTGCGGTATCGCGCCCCGAGCTGCGTGTCCAGGAAGCCGCGCGCCTCGGGTTTGAGCGATGTCTCCTTCCGGCGGGCAACTGCAAAAACATAGATGCCCCCAAAGGGATGAGGCTGGTGGGCATCCGTTCAGTGCAGGAGGCCCTCGAACATCTGTTTGACTGAAAAATCACTGTAAATGCACCACATATTCTCAAGGAGTACATCCATGACATTCCGCATCCGTAAAGGCTTTCTGATCCCTCTGGGGCTGCTGAGCATAGAAACCCTCGCCCTGTTGATAACCTGTTTTATGTTCGATGAGCCCGTAGCCAAACGGATTATCGTCGGAGTACTGATTCTGCCGGTGGTGGTACTGTTTCTGGAGTGCCTGTTCCGGCGCACCATCATTGAGGATGATCGGGTGTGTACGCGCAAGCTCCTGCGGCGCAAATGCATTCCCTATGCGGATATAACCGCCGTGGAGACCGTACAGGTGAAAAAGCGCGCCTTTGTCACCCTGTGTACCGAGGATGACTTCATGATTGTCTCCAACGCCTATACCAGCTTTCCCGCCATGATAAGCGCTCTGCTGGTGCGGGTCCCCAAAGAGAGTATCAGCGAGGAAACCGCCGAGATGGCCCAGGATCCCCCGCGCAAGACCGCTGACATCGTCTCCTGCTGGCTCGCGGTGGTGCTGCTGGGTTTCATCCTGTTCGCCCAGGTGAAAACCGGGTTGGGTTAGTTCTAAGGTTTGCCTAGCGATGGAAAATGTAGAACCGCGAATCAACGCGAATGCACACGAATAAAAACAACATTATTCCTATTCGAGTTCATTAGCGGGAGAAGGGAAGCATCGAATGGGTGCCAATAGAAGCGAATTGATATTAACAGAAGAAGTTTACGCGATTGTTGGTGCAGCAATCGAGGTTTCTAATGGGTTGGGCGCGGGCTTTTTAGAAGCTGTATATCAGGAGGCACTTGAATTAGAGTTTAGCGAACGCAATTTACCTTTCGTTGCCCAGCAAAGGGTACCGATTGCTTATAAAGGTCGTATGCTCAAAAAAGTATATATTCCTGATTTTCTCTGCTTCGAACAGATCATTGTTGAGATCAAAGCTATCAAAAATATAACTGGTGATGAACAAGCTCAGCTTTTGAATTACCTGAAAGCAAGCGGTAAACCAGTGGGTGTTCTCCCCAACTTCGGATCACCAAAACTGGAATGGAAGCGCATGGTTTTCAATCATTCTAATTATTAGCGTTTATTCGCGTCTATTCGCGGAAGAGGAAGGAGATCAGAATAATGGCCTCGCAACCTGATCCGAAAGAGACACCGGAAGATTACGCCCCTGCGTTCATACCAGGGAATGATGCTCTGTGGCGCATCAAGGACTGGCCCGAAGGGGAGCGCCCGCGCGAAAAGCTCCTGAGCCGCGGAGCGGAGTATTTAAGCGATGCGGAACTCCTTGCTCTGATCCTGCGCACCGGAGATGCGGGCTCCAGAACCACCGCCGTGGATCAGGCGCGTCTGCTCCTGCAGGAGTTCGGCAATCTCTCGCGCCTCGCGCGCGCCACTACTCCGGAGTTGTGCCGTATCAACGGTATCGGCCCGGCGAAGTCGGCAGAGTTGCAGGCGGCGTTTGAACTCGCGCGGCGCCTGAGTGATCAGCACCTGATGCCAGGGGCGCAGTTCTGCAGTGCGGATGCGGTGTTCCGGCGCTATCGCAACCGCTTTCTGCACCATAACAAAGAGGTGTTCATGGTGCTGATGCTGGATACTAAAAACCGCCTCATTCGCGATATGCGCATCTCTGAAGGGAGCCTCACCGCAAGCATTGTCCACCCGCGTGAAGTGTTCAGCAATGTGATCCGCGAGTCCGCCGCCGGCGTGATCTTTGTCCACAACCACCCTTCGGGTGATCCGAGCCCAAGTCGCGAGGACATCAGCATAACCCGCCGCCTCAAGGATGGAGGCGAACTCCTGGGGATTCGCGTCCTTGATCACATCATCATCGGGCACGACACCTTTACCAGCCTCGCGGATGCGGGACACTGCTGATGGCACGTGCGCGGCGTACCTCCCTGCGAACCGAGATTATCGTATCCACTGCGCTGCTGGTGGGCGCGGCGCTGCTGTTTATCACCATGCTCCTTATCCGCCTGGGCGAAAATGACCGCCTTGCCGAGCAGGTGAAATCCTGTCTGAGCCAGAGCCGTACTCTTGCTCATGCCCTGGCGCTCCTCAATCCCCTTCAGCAGGAATCTCTGCTGCGCGAAGCTGCGCAGGAGTATACCGCAAAGACGGCATTTGTAGTTGATTCCGGCCTTGAGGCTTCTGCGGGGTATCGCCCTGAAGCGTACCTTGAAAATACGCAGATTCGCCAGTTGCTGCGCCGTGCTCTGCTTCAGAACGAAGCCGCTGTACAGATTCATCATCCCGCCTCGTGGCTCGAGCTTTACGGGGCGGAAAATCCCCGCTTCGAAGTGGCTCTGGGGTTTCAGGGACGCAGCGGCAAAGAGGCGCTGTACCTGTCCTTTCCGCTGGGGCAGGTGCGCTCACGCACTCTGGAACAACTGCGCCTGGCGCTGTGGATCAGTTTCGGTTATGGTCTGGTTCTGATCGGTGCTGCGGTGCATATTCTTCGCCGTGCGGTTATCACTCCGGTTGAATCACTTACTGAAGTAACTGAAGCTCTGATGCACGGGCGTGATGATGCGCGTGTGGAGCCCGCAGGTCCGCGCGAAATAGCCGCCCTGGGGCAGAGTTTCAACCGGATGGCCGCAAACCTGGAGCAGAATAAGGCCCAGCAACAGCTCCAGGTGGAAAAACTCCAGGATAAAAACCGCGAACTAAGCGCCACCCGCCTGAGTCTGATGCAGGCGGAACGTATGGCATCGGTAGGGCACCTGGCATCAGGTATGGCCCACGAAATCGGCAATCCCCTGAGTGCGGTGCTCGCCTATCTCAATCTGGCGCGGCATAAGGATGATGCTGCACAGCGCGATGATCTGCTGTGTCGGGCCGAGGTCGAGGCCGCCCGCATCGACCATATCATTCGTGATATGCTCGATTATGCCACTTCCGGCTCCGGTAGCGGATCCGGGACAGAGCAGCGTTGTATTGAATGCGATCCTGCAGCGGTGATTGAACAGACCGTGGAGATGTTGCGTTATCAGGGGGTGTTCAAGGAGCGTCGGTTTAAGGTCGATCTGCCTCAGCAGTTGCCGTCATGCTTCATTCCTCCAAATCATCTGCAGCAGATTCTGGTAAACCTCATTCTCAACGCCCGCGACGCCACCGGAGTGAGTGGCCTTATAAGCCTCAGCGCATATGTACACAGAGAGTCGGTGGAGATTGCCGTGAAGGACAACGGCAGCGGCATGAGCCGTGCTCAGCAGGAAGCCGCCTTTGACCCATTCTTCAGCGGGGGGAAACGTGGCGGACGCGGCCTCGGGCTGTTTGTGTGTTATCAGCAGCTAAAGGAATGTGGCGGGGATATCATGCTCTCGAGTACGCCGGGGGAGGGCAGCTGCTTTACTGTGCTGCTCAGGTGCAGTTTCCCCGAGGAAGGAGAACGTTCATGAGTCCGGAACAGGCCAGAATAATGGTTATCGATGACGAGCCTGCCCTGCGTCATATACTGCGCACTATTCTTGCGGATGCAGGATACACGGTGGATGAAAGTTCGGATGCCGCTACTGCCCTTGTCCTGCTGCAGCAGAGCCACTATCCCCTTGCCATCTGCGATGTGCGCATGCCCGGTGCGGACGGAATGGAGTTTCTTCAGCAAGCGCTTAAAATATATCCGGAGTTGTGCATCATAATGATGAGCGCTTACGGCACCATCGACAGCGCGATCGAGTGTATGAAACAGGGCGCGTTTGACTATATCTCCAAGCCGTTCAAGCCGGATGAGATTCTCCTTGCGGTGAAAAAAGCCCTGGAAAACCGGCGCCTGCGTACGGAGAATACCCTTCTGCGCCAGCGCCTGGAGACATCTGCTTCACATCGGATTGTGCATGTCGATGCGGCTATGGACGCCGTTCTGAACCAGGTTAGGACTCTGGCCCAGGTGCGCTCTCCGGTGCTGATCCGGGGAGAGAGTGGCACCGGCAAGGAGCTGATAGCGCGCGCCCTGCATTCTCAGGGGCCACGTGCTGATGCGCCGTTTATCGCAGTTAACTGCAGCGCCATAGCCGCGAATCTGGTGGAAAGTGAGCTCTTCGGCCATGCCAAAGGGGCGTTTACCGGGGCGGATAGAACCCATCAGGGGCTGTTTGCCGCAGCGGATGGCGGGCTGCTGTTTCTGGACGAGATAGGCGAGTTGCCGCTGGAGTTTCAGCCCAAGTTGCTGCGCGTCCTCCAGGAGGGGGAAGTGCGCCCCGTAGGCTCGACGCGAACCATGCCCGTGGATGTGCGCATCGTGACCGCTACCGCTGCCGACCTCAGGGAGGGGGTGAACAAAGGACGTTTTCGCGAAGATTTGTACTACCGCCTCGCCGTGGTGGAGTTGGAAATCCCTCCTTTGCGCCAGCGCACCAAGGATATCCCGGTACTGTGCCGCCATTTCCTGCAGCGCATCGCTGCACGTCAGCAGGTGGCGGTCCCGGAAATCAGCTCTTCCGCCCTGGAAATTCTGTCTCGCCACACCTGGCCCGGTAATGTGCGCGAGCTGGAAAACACTCTGGAAAAAGTGATGATCTTTCACCGTGGCGGCGTGATTGAGAGCGCAGATCTCCCGCAGGAGCTGCAGCATCCGGAGCGCAAGAATCAGGGCATACCGCTCTCTGAGGATGATCTCTCCCTGAAACGCGCCATCGCCGCGTTGGAGGAGCACCACATCCGCGCCGCCCTTCAGCAGACCCGTGGCAACCGCACCAAAGCGGCAAAACTCCTCGAAATCAGCCTGCGCGCCCTGCACTACAAGATTCAGGAATATGGGATCAAGATCTGAAAAAAGTCTTTGGGTTGCAGATCAAAGTCAATGGGGCACTGCTCTGCGCAGAAAGTCATGATTAGAATCAAGGTGTAAGGTTCCAGACCAAGTTTAACACCCACAAAAAAATAAGTTTGTATATCAAGTAGTTATCCCATGCTTTTTGTTCGTGTGGCACTACAATTCTGCTGTTTTTGTTTATTCTTCTGGTTTTCACACTCTGAAACAGAGCCAAAAAATTGGCCATCTACACGTTATCAACAGGGAAAATCGGCTGCTATTGACGAGATTACCCCAAAATCTACCCCGAAACTTTCGTCGAAGTCATACAAGCACCTATTGTTGAACCATGCTCTCAATCCTCGAATAGCTGGCCCACCGTACTCATTGGCATTAAACATTCTGGTCCTGCTGCTGCTGTTGTTGTCGCACAGGATCTCAAAGCCGAATTTTGTGTAAAAATCCTGGGCCGCCTGATTGAGGCAATCGACAACCACTGCATAAGCTTTCATATGAGTGTTGACGCTCCAGAGATGTTCCAGTGCTTTAACCAGGGTGATCTTGCCCAGACCTTGCCCCTTGATTTCCGCATGCACTGCAAGTTGGGCGATCAGGAAGACCGGAACAGGGTAGTGCGGATGTTTTCCGTATAGATTACAGCTGAGCCCAGCCCTCAATCTGTAAAGGCAGTGATGCCTGCTCAGCTGATGTCCATCCATGCTTCCTGCAGTGCTGGAGCCAGGGTGGGGTCGTCGGATTTTTTTTCGAAGATCTGAATCAGGGTGCTAATCACAGGTGTCAAAAGAGCCAGATGCTCATTGTCAGCGTCAGGATCGAGCAGGTTCTGTGCGGCAAGAAAGTCACTCCAGGCTGGCAGGTTCAGGGCCAGGACCGTCACGGCGTGTTCGGCGTAGTTGAGGAGATGAAGTTGACTGACGATAAAACGGTCCAGGGTATCCGGGTCGGGGAATAGAACATGTGCCGATGCTCCTTTGCGCTTTTTCCTGCTCCTCGGCTTTGCCGCGAACCACGAGCGCTTGACCGGCTTCAGATCCCCGGCCTCACGCCTGGAGAAGTAATGGCAGAGTTCCCGGCCCGCAAGCAGAGCGGTAGTCCCGGCAATGCCGCACTCGCGGATCAGATAGCCGACGAAAGCGGTGATCAGAAAGGAGAGCTGCTCAAGGTCGAGACGGTTCTCCTTGTCTCGCAGGTTCTCCGGAGAAAGCGTTCGTCGACCGACCAGGTGTTCGACGGAGGTGAGTAGGTTTTCAGAGTCGATATCGGGCATGACCTCCTCACCCATCCGTTGCAGCGCCGCGACATCCGTTCCGGTCGGGTCAGCTTCCATCCAATTCAGAATCTCGCAATCGATCAAGCGCGAGGCTATATCATCCTCCACCCAGGGCATCAGATTGTTCGCCTCTCTCACTTCTGGCAGTGCCAGGCGCAATCCCTCGGTTAATATCCGGTTTCGACCATGATAGGCCAGCAGGTCGATGATCTGGCCGTAATAATCAATATGGCGCGCAGGTTGCCGGGATGCCTCTAGGAAATAAGCATCGATTTTACTGGTGTCACCGATCGCCAGAGCATTGACCAGATAATAATAGACATAAAATCCGAGGTTCTCTTCCCAGCAGTCGGGACGCTGGCGCCGCAGTTCAACAAGGATGTTGTTCAGTTCCCGGCGCGCCATGTTATCGTTGGCCGATTCCTGCAGCACGGCAAAGATATCGAACAGATCACCATCCGTGCCCTGCATCTGACTCAGCATCTCCCGAACCATGACAAGGCGCTCGGCGAAGTCGGCGGTGTCAAAGCGGGAGTAAAACTCCTCCATGTAGGGGTCTTCTTTCCATTCTTGCGCCGCGTCACACGCGTCCGGTTCATCGCGCTACGCGTCAGCGTTTTCCAGAGGGAACAGCTTCCGTGCTTCACGCTGGGCGCGTTGTTCCATCTGATCTTTGTCCAGACAGCACTTTTTGTATTTCTTGCCGCTGCCGCAGGGGCAGGGTTCGTTACGACCTGTCGCAGCCATTGTTATCTCCCGGCACAAAAGGAATCAGACCCAGCCGGAAGGCTTCTTTCTGAAGCTCCAGCGGCGCCTTGCGGATATCGACCATGAAACCATCAACCAGAACCATCCAGGCCAGCGGGTTGTCGTAGAGTTTGCTCGGCAGGGTCCAGCGCGAATCGAGTGGGGTGATGTTCAGGGCCTCCTGAATGCTTCTCGCCTTGGCCGTCGCCGTGCTCTTGCCGATGCCGAACAGTTCGCAGAGCTGTTTCAGCGGCATGTGAGGGTCTTGTGTTTTGTCGTGCAGATAGTTGGTGCTGCCGATGACATAAACGCAGGCGCAGGCCCACTGCGTGGGCTTTCCCTTGAGCAGCGGCGAGGGGCGCTTGCGGCAGAGGGTCGCGGCCAGCGTCCGGGAGACGAGGGCATATTCCTCGTTCAGATGTTTGCTGCAGAACTCGTCAATGCACTGACTCACCTCGGCAAAGATCGGCTGCATTGTTTTGGGAACTTTCAGGGGATCGGACATCGGTTCATTTCCTTATCTTTTCCTTTGACACCCCAGTGTCGTGATTTCCATGATCTTACAGACATTGAATGCGCTGCACTATGTCAGCGAAGAACTCCCTGGACCAAACCTCCAGCGCTGCCGGGTCCCTGACGAAGGGGAGGGCTTCATTGCGGGCCTGATCGACATCGAGCTGGTCGATGGCCTGTTGCAGAAGCTCTCTCAGTGCTTCTGTCGTCAAGGGAGCTTCTGCTGACCAGTGGCCACTTTGGCGCATGCGCTGTTCCAGATGCGCCAGGTGCAGCTGCGGATAGCGGGCGCAGTACCAGACCAGATCGTACCAATCGTGCCCCTTGACCCGGTTCTCCCAGCGCCGGCAGAGCAGGGCGTGCATTTCCCCTGCAAGCAGATCGGGCAGGGTGTAGCTGCGGACACTGAACGCCAGAGGTTGCAGCAGGTAACGGCTCTCGGTGGTAAAACCGCTTGGGGGATCGGTATCAACTTCCAGCTTGATGCGGATCACCTGGCCGGGCGATGTCTGCGCCGGTCTGAATGACCAGCAGCTGATTGACCGTATCCGCCTTGAGAAAAGCTGACTGGAACGGTGTTGCTACCGACTTGTTCTTCTGCTCCACCCTGACGTCAAAGCCGAAGGCTTTGAGCTCCTTTTCCAGGGCTGCGCTGTAGCCTGCCAGATCAAAATCTGGCAGCGGTTCCAGCAGGGAAAAGTCGAGGTCTTCAGAGAAACGATCGAGTCCGTAGAGGATGCGCAGGGCGGTTCCGCCGTAGAAGGCCGCTTTTTCGAAGAACTTGCTGCGCCACAGGCCGAGCAGGGCGATCTCCTGCAGAATTCCCCGCAGCGCCCGGGCATAATTGTCGCTGCTGTGGCAGTCGTAGCGGGCCAGCATCTGGGCAACGGCACTCTGCATGATCAGGTGCGCTCCTTTCGCAGGTAAGCGATGCTATCCACCAGTAGCCGAACACGCGGTGATTGATAGGCTGCAGCCATGCTGTCGAGGAGATCGATATCCAGTCGGTTCAGATCCTCAGCGGAAATCCGCAATGAATCAAGCAGGTACTCCAGGCAGCCCCGCCGGGTGCGCAGCTGCAGACCGCGGTCGCTGCGGACCTTGTCGACCACAGCCTTTTCCGGCCTGGCGAGCAGAAAGGCGCGGCCGTCGTCCAGCTCGACCCGCTGCACACCGACATGAAAGCCGACTTCCGGGATGGTCCGGTAGAGAAACAGCCCCACCGGGGTCTGGAACTCTCTGCCCCGCTTGGTGGTCACCGAGGTCAGTGCCGCCGATCCTTCCTCCCGGGGTCAGCCCATGGTAGTGGAGCGCGTATTCCAGCGACACGCAAGATGGGCCGTAGATCAGGTTGGCGAGAATCTCCCGGCTGTAGGGGCGGGTACGGTAGGCGTCGCCAAAGACATAAAGCCCCTTTTTGACCCGCACGATCACCCCTTTGGCGAGCAGGTCGGTGATCTTGTCGCGCGGGTAAGCGTAATCCTTCAGGGCCTGCAGCAGGGCCTGATAGTCGAATTCTTCCCAGGGGATGGTTTTTCGCAGTTTGGAAACGATGTCCATAAATTGCTCTATTGTGCATAGTAAATCGTCACTATGTCGACATAGTATGCCTAGAATTACAAAAAATCAATAACTTCAGTGGCACTTTTCCCCTGCCGGGTTAATGTCAGAAAGCGCCTATTGCTTGATTGATATTGTGACTTTTAACGTTTAACTACCTGCAACAACCTGCCGACTAGCCCCTTATCGACACTGTTTGATAGGGAGGGGGATCATGCAGGATGTCGGCAGCGCGGCGGTTTACCATCCCCGTAAACCGCAACAGTCGCCTTTATGGCAACTGCTCGATGATCATTATTTCAATTTCGAACTGAACTACGACGAGCATTGCGTCCGCAAGTACGGCTACCCGCGCAAAGTGGTCAGTGATGTCGTCTACGATTACCTCAAGTGCGGCGACTTACGCGAAGGGTTCGCTCGTATCAGGTGTCCTGATTGCCGTCATGAATATTTACTCGCATTCAGTTGCCGAGGGCGCTGGTTCTGTCCCAGCTGTCATGCCAAGAAAGTTACCCAGTTCGGTGAACACTTCCGCAGCGAGATTCTTTACCCGGTTCCGCACCGGCAATACGTCTTCAGTATCCCGAAAATCCTCCGTTACCACTTTAAATTCTCTTAGATAATCCCCCGGCTTTGCCGGGGTGGGTGCACTTTAGGGCACCCATAAAGCTGCCCATAAAGCTGACGTAAGATCACTTATGCGACATAATGCAGTAAATGGTTTTCAACCAGATTGCGGGGACAGATCCGTATTGGTAAGCTCAGTATAGATTTTCAAATAATTGCTGCTGGGTCTTGGGTCTGGGGATCGAGGTGAGAGCAATACAACTAGGTTCTTGCTAAACTCCATATTAGGAATTTAAATGCCTGAAATATGCGGATTTTTAGGTATCGTGATTACGATGTATTTCGATGAGCATAATCCGCCGCATTTTCATGTACGATATAATGAATACCGTGCAGCAATGAGTATCAATGATTTGAATATTATTGCTGGACAGCTACCGGCTAAGGTAAGGGGGCTTGTTCAGGAATGGGCCGAAGAGCATAGAGCCGAGCTTCTGAATATTTGGGAAACCGGCGAATTCCGAAAGATTGACCCATTGGTATAGGAGTTTTGTATGACAGAAGCCGTGTATTTAACCAAAGCTGTTTACCGGGGTGATTATGTCGTTTATGTAGAATTTAACACAGGAGAATCAGGGGAGATTGATTTAGAGGACATTATTTATAAGTATAAGCAAGCAGAATCATTGCGAAATACTGAGGAGTTTTCCAGGTTTTATCTTGATTCCTGGCCGACACTAGCGTGGGAGTGCGGTTTTGATATTGCGCCAGAATCCTTGCACCGAAGGCTTATTGAAACCCAACCGGATAAAGTGGAGAACGCCTGAACTATGACCATGCCCCGCTCCAGCCTGGCCTCACTTACCGATACCCCTGGTATCACGTCGTATGCCGCTGAGTACACGTAAGCGCCAACTCAGCTCATCTTGCCAGGCGGAGTATTCTATTGACGAGCTTTTAGCTACAGATCCGGTAGGAGTTCATTGATTCGCCTAGCCGGGCGACTCATGATGCGGTGCAGGATATCCTCAAGGTACTCCTGGGGGTTGATATTCAGATGCCGACAGGTCAGAATCAGCGACATGAAGACAGCGGCACTCTGACCTCCATTCTCGCTGCCGACGAAGAGCCAGTTTTGCGCCCGATGGTCAGGGAGACGAATCGCTCGCTCAGCGACGTTGTTATCCAGGCGTGCGTCTGGATTGGTCAGATAGTTCTCCAGGTATGGCGCCAGCCCCTGATAATAGTGCAGAGCCTGGGGTGAGCTTGGCTTTTGGCAGCAGCCCACCCTGGTAAATACGTTCTTTGATTAATTTGCTCAGGTTCTCAAGGATCGGCTTTTCCTTTTCCCGCCGAATTGCAGACGCTCTTCAGGCAGATCCAGCACTTTTCTTTCAACGGGGAGATCGTCGGGATAACTGATTGTGTCGTTGCCCTTATTTCTTACGGGCTTACGCCGTTGATAGCTGACCTGCTCGAGGATTTCGGGAGGTGTGGTTACAACGTCAATCTCGTCAAAGGGCAAACTCTCTTGTCCTGGATCAATGACGCTGCGTTCACTTTTAGAGCCGAATAACTGCTTCTTCAGCCACGACAACTACTCTTCAAGCACAGCAATCTGCGCTCTTTGCTGCTCAATAAGTTGGGCCTGGTGCCGGCAATACTCAGACCGCTCTCGCGCCAGGCAGCAATTTTATGAGCCCATTCCTGTTGTAAGTCCGTCATCGGTCAGCCTCCTTTGAAAGTACAATTGGAGGCAGATTGTACAGTTGGCTGATTCTCAGCGAGATGGACTGGGTTGACGGTTACACTGCATCCTAATCCAAACACTTTCTGCATGACTATTAATATTTCAATATATGGCGCATAAGCGATCTTACGTCAACTTTGTGGGTTCCATTAAGAATTTTTTAATTCAGCTACTTACACATTTCTCCAGCCGAAAAATTTTTCCCTCAAAAAACTGCGCAATTCCAGTAAATTACACATCAGGCAACCATTTCTTTTCCTCTTGACCACTTTATTTTCATAAAAAGAGGTCCGTATAAAGATGGCGGCGGTAAGTGTGATATGATTTTACAACATGCTACTGAGCAGTAGCCAAAATGCCAAAAAGAGCTCAGCACCTGGAGGGCAGGAAAGCAAAGCAAACAGCGCTGATATATGTCAGTTGTTTCCAGTTTTATGACCCATTACCGAGACGTTGCAGTAAGCATGGCTTATGGCTACTATAGGTATACGGCTAAACTAGCTGCAGTACATTGCTCTGGAGGTATAACTAAAATGGTTACTCTAAAAAAGCTCCCTATAGGCATTGAGACCTTCTCGGAAATCCGTGAAGAGGATTACCTCTATATTGATAAAACCAGCCAGATTAAACAGATGCTGGATGAGGGCAAATACTACTTCCTATCCCGACCCAGGCGCTTTGGCAAAAGCATGCTGCTCAGCACTATGCATTCTCTGTTTGAGGGGCGTAAGGAGTTATTCGAGGGGCTGTATATCTATGATAAGTGGGACTGGGATACCACCTACCCAGTGATAAATCTCAGCTTTAGCGGGGTGGCACGCGATCTCGAAAGCATGCACCGCATAATTGGCAGTATCATGAAGTACAATCAGGAGAATCTCGGGATTCAGTGCGAGTACCCTGAATCCGGCGGTGTGTGCCTCGAAGAGATGATCCGCAAGGCGTATCATAAGTACGGGCAGAAAGTGGTCATCCTTGTAGACGAATACGATAAGCTTATCATCGACAACCTGGATCAGCTTGAGATCGCCAAAGAGGGTCGCGAAGTACTCAGGGATCTGTACAACACTATTAAGGGAAGCGATCGCTACTTAAAATTCGCATTCCTCACCGGTGTCAGCAAGTTCAGCAAGGTCTCAATCTTCAGTGGTTTGAACAATCTCAAGGACATCACCATTGATAAACGTTTTGCCACCATCTGTGGCTACACCCAGCACGATCTGGAAACCGTCTTCGCTGATCATCTGGCCGGTGTAGACATGGAAAAGGTACGCGAATGGTATAACGGGTATAATTTCCTCGAGGACAAGGTCTACAATCCGTTTGATATCCTGCTGTTTATCGATTCAGGGCATACTTTCAAGAACTACTGGTTTGCTACCGGCACCCCAACCTTCCTCATAAAGCTTATTGAGCAAAACAATTACTACGTACCTCAGCTTAACAATATCCGTGTTTCTGAAAGCCTGATCGACAGCTATAACATAGAAAATATTCAGCTAGAGCCTATTCTGTTTCAGACCGGGTACCTGACCATCAAGGATGCTGAATTTAACGATTTCGGGGCGGAGTATGTGCTGGGATTTCCCAACCATGAGGTGCGCATCTCATTCCACGATGTAGTTGCCCGCGCCCTGGCACACAAGGCCGACATCCTGGTGGAGAAGAAAGGGCTGCTTAAAACCCTGAGAGAGGGTGACATCGAGCAATTCCGCACGAGCTTAACCAGCGTGTTTGCCTCCATCCCGTACAATAACTACATAAAAAACCAGATCAGCACCTTCGAAGGCTACTATGCCAGCTTGATGTATGCATACCTGGCCAGCCTCGGCCTTGAACTGCGGGTTGAAGACCCTACCAGCACCGGACGTATCGACATGACCATCAAAGCAGGCGATATCATCTACATCCTGGAGTTCAAAGTAGATGACAGCGCCAACGCCCTTGAGCAGATAAAGCAGAAGAAATATCACCTCAAGTACCAGGACCAGGGCAAGGATATCTATCTCATCGGCATTCACTTCGACTCCGGCAAACGCAACATCTCCTCGTTCGAGTGGGAAAAGGCTTAGTTCAGCATTCCCACTCCCTCCTTCGGCAATTCCAACAATCCGCGCCGGGAATTTTCTTTTGAGTTTTAATTGAGGAGAGAAGCTTCCCCGTGCGGATTTTTTTGGTGCATTTTTTCAACTTTGCTCATTTGGGAAGTAAAATGGACTCTTAATTGCCCCTAAGTGCCAAAGTGTTACAAAAAAGCGTGTTTCTTGAACCTTACAGGGCTGATTTTTTCTCTAAAATAACGTGTGCACGTAAAACGAGGCGTTCGTTTTACACCCCATATACCCTGCACAAGGAGAGAAAAAACGTCAACTTTATGGGTGTCCTTAAAACTCGCTGGGCGCGTTGTTCCATCTGATCTTTGTCCAGACAGCACTTCTTGTATTTCTTGCCACTGCCGCAGGGGCAGGGCTCGTTACGACCGATATGGCTCATATGCACCCCATTGCGTTATTCCAACTCAATGCCGTTTTCTTTGCACCAATTAAGCAAGACCTGGAGAGTCCGCTGCTGTTCAAAGTCGTACCATTCGTCCAGCAGACCCTTCTGTTCTAACAGATCTTTATATCGTCTGTAAGCCCCCCCGGCGGCTGAATATCATCAGTACCCGGTCTATCTCTTCCGGACACCGGGTGTAGACAAAGTCCATAACCAGAGGCTTGCCGAGGTCGAGGTCATTCTTGTGAGGGATGGCGATATAATCATCGCTCTCGTCCAGGTCAGCGGGCAGTTCATCTAGACCAGCTATATCCGAGGCAAAAAACGTTTCTCCTGTTTTGCGGTGGACCACGGCGGTGCACTCAAAAGGTGCAGCGGAGCTGACGAAAAGAAAAGCATCTTCGATGGTGGCATAAGTCATGTTAACGGATATCCCCTTCGGCGAGTGCTTTGAAGACCTCGTCCAGCGCAACGCGCACTAAATCGGTTTGTTCACGCAGCTCGGGATCCGCGTCCACCTGCGCGACGATGTTGCGGATCAGCAGCAGAATATTCTTCATGTTGCGAAGATTCCGCACGTTTTCCCAGCTCATCCCCTCGTCGATGTGAAACAGGAGCCGCGCCTGATCGGTAAAGGGAGGATGCTCAACGACCGCTTCCCGCAGAATATGCCAGGCTCCCTGCAGATCAGAGAGAGCGGTTTTGTCATAAGCCGTCGGCTCGGTCATGAATGGCATGATTGAGAATCCTGTCTTTCATCAGAACGGAACACCGTCCGCATCAGTCTCTTCCGGAGCTTCAATTCCGTCGGCCATTTCGCTCTCGTGGAGCACTTCCCACATTTCATTCTGATGCAACCAGATGGGGTCGGCATTCCGGCGGATAAACTCATCGACATCCATTCCCTCTACGGTAGGTGGCCGCTTGATGCGTTTCTGTTTCCCGCCGATGAAGATGGTCATGTATTCCTCACGCCGCCGCTTCCGCGCAGCCTTTTCGGCGGCAGTCCGTTTTCTCTTGGGTTTTTTCATACTTTCCCAGCCGGCACAAAAGAAATCTGACTCAGTCGGCAGGCTTCTTTCTGAACCTCCAGCGGCGCCTTGCGGATATCGACCATAAAACCATCAACCAGTACTATCCAGACCAGCGGGTTGTCGTGCAGTCTGCTCGGTAATGTTAAGCGCGGATCAAGCGGGGTACTGTTCAGGGCGTCCCGAATGTTTTTGGTCTTGGCTGTCGCCGTGCTCTTGCCGATGCCGAACCGTTGCGCCATGTGCTCCTGCATCAACCAGACCGCTTCATCTTCCAACCGCACATCGATTTTAATTTTGCCTTGCTGGTCCTGATAAATCAATAATTTTGGAGTGATTCATTGCTTCAACGCCTCGTGCATGGCATTATCACTTAATATTTGTTAGCCCAAGTTTAACACTTAAGCCCCCAAAAACAGCCAAAATCCTGCCATGCT
>JBNGCY010000035.1:0-24858 GCA_049975505.1 Desulfuromonadaceae bacterium
CGATGGCGTTCTCCAGTGTTTCGGTGGTGCTCAACAGTTTGTTGCTGCGGCGCACCTTTCGGGCGTAATGCAGGGCATCGAGTGGATGTTTTGCCACATGGTATGAAAGGATGAAATGATGAAGATAAAATGGGGCGTGGGCTTTGTTGGGGTTTTGCTCGGGATAGCGCTTGGGACCGCAGCTTTTGCCGCCTGGCCGCAGGTGGAAAAGCGCCTGGATACCTGGGATGGAGTCAGAGAGGTGCACCTGCCCGCTGGCACTGATCCCGTGGACGATCCGATTTTTGCCCCCCTGGTGGGGATGCTCCTCGACAAAGGCTATGCCGTGCATACCCGCCCTTCGCAAGATACGCAGGAAGGGCTGATCCTGACCCGGCACGAAGGACCGGACGGGGAACGTCTGTTGCTGACCCGGGCACGGGATGGGGCTCTGCTTGCACTCGAGCCCCTGGCCTCGTCTGCATCTGATGTCGCCTCGCGGAATCAGGATATTGCGACCCAGGAGGGTGCACAAGCTGTTCAGAGAGAAAAAAACACATCAAATGGCGCGGCGGCGCGGATTTTGTCTACATCACAGAATTCAGGGCGGCGCACCGAACAGGTCCAAGCGCTGCATATCGAATCCGGCGCGCAGGAGCGCAGCATGCGGGTCAGCGGAACATATGCAGGGCCAGCAGGTGCGGATGCACTTCTGAGTCACATCCCCGGTAATCCGCGCAGTATCACATCCTGGGCCGAGCCCGAGGCATCCGCACACACTTTTCACCTGTTCGCACTGTATGATACCCGCCTGGTGCATTTCATCTGGCGCAGCGGAGACCTGGAGCAGATATCCGAGTTTACCCCGCCTGTCCGGGTATCCCGTGCGCTGCGCCTGGAGTGCAGCGATCCGGATGGGGATGGAGACCCTGAGCTTGCTCCGGTCTGGGTTGAAGATATCTACAGCGTGGATGAGGGTACGGAATCGCGTCTGCATTCCTGGATTGTCGAAGTCGACGCGGGCGGTGAGATGATGGCGGATAGTGCCGATCTTGAAGGATACCTGGCCCTGATGGATGAGAAACTCTATCTGCAGCAACGCGGGGAATACCGTACCTTTGAACCGGACGTATATGCGCTGGAGTTTGCGGATGGCACATACCGGCGCAGTGCCGCCCCGGTGACCCGAACCCGCCACTGGATATTTAATCACGCGCGCTGGCCGGATCAAAAGCGTGTTCTGATCTGGAACGATGATCAGCGCCTGGTCCTCGCAGCGCGTTCAGGTGCAGAAGCAGAAAAAGGCTACCGTTCTACGGGAACTCTACTGTCCGATTTCGGCACCTATGCGGGAGTGAGTATATATGTACCAATGGAGGAACCGGAATACCGCAGCGGCTTTTCCGCGCATGACAAAGTGATGGCGCGCAAAGTACAGGTGCCGAGGCGTATGCACGCCTGCAACGACGCGCTTTTTACCCTCGCGCGCGGGCGTGAGGCGGGGATGCCCCTGGTGGGAAGACCTTCCGGACGGGACAGGCTGGTGCAAATCGACCTCGCCTCTTCGGGCCTACAGGCGCGCTTCCCTTTTGCGCCGGTGGATGCGTTCATTCTCGACTTTGATATCCTGGAGCGCGCGGATGGCACCCGGCAGGCGGTTCTGCTTCTCAATGAAGAGGCGGACGGAAATGGCAGGGCCTATGTGCAGGTGCAGAACGGACGTTGAGGGGTGAAGAACAGGCAGCGATCCGGTGCTGCGCCATAGATTCTGATTCGGTCTTCATATCCGGCTGATGGCTATGTCCATCTTCGGGCGGATACAAAAACGCCTGCAGTGCTTTTTCCAGCGCTGCAGGCGTTTTGCATATCAAGAGGGCACCGCCGCGAACGGGCGGATTTCTTAGTTTTGCTGGAGTAACAGACGCGCTTGTTCAACCACGTTGGCACTGGTAAAGCCGAAGTGTTCCATCAGTTTGCCCCCGGGGGCGCTGGCACCGAAGCCGTCCATGCCGATAACGGCGCCATCGAGACCCACATAGCGTTCCCACCCCATGGGAGACGCGGCTTCTATCGCAAGACGTTTGCGGCAGGAGCGCGGCAGAACCTCCTCACGATACGCTTCTTCCTGTTGTTCAAACAGTTCCCACGAGGGGAAAGAGACCACGCGCGTACCGATCCCGTCGTTCTGCAACTCATCACGCGCCGCCAGAGCGTGCTGCACTTCAGAGCCGCTGGCCAGGAGGATCAACTTGAGCTCACCTTCCTCTCTGGCGAGGACATATGCGCCCCGCTCCAGAAGTTCCGCCCCGGCGTACTGGTTGCGGTCGAGGGTGGGCAGTCCCTGGCGTGTAAGCACGAGGGCGGTCGGGCCGCTGCGTTTGAGCAATGCGGTTTTCCATGCCCGGGCCGTCTCGTTGGCGTCACACGGGCGAATTACCGTGAGGTTGGGGACGCTGCGCAGGCCGCAGATCTGTTCGACAGGCTGATGTGTAGGCCCATCCTCTCCGACCCCGATGGAGTCATGGGTGAAGACGTAAATCGGAGCCAGTCCCATCAAGGCCGCCATGCGCATGGGGGGGCGCATGTAGTCGGAAAAAATCAGAAATGTCGCTCCGAAGGGGAGCAGCCCGCGCGTATGGCACATGCCGTTGAGAATTGCGCCCATGGCGTGCTCGCGGATACCGAAATGGATGTTGCGCCCCGCATGTGCGGAGCAGAATTCATCAGCGCCGTTTATATGGGTATTGTTGGAGGGTGCCAGATCTGCGGATCCGCCCAGCATGAAAGGCAGCCCGGCAGCGAGGGCGTTGAGGGCCTTGCCGCTTGCAGCGCGACTTGCCAGGCTCTGCCCCGGCTCGAATACCGGAAGCAGGGCGTCGAGTTGATCGCTGTCCAAAGGAGCGTCGGCAAGCCAGCTCTGTAAAGCGGGGTTGCTCTGCGCTTTTACTGTGCAGGACTGTTCCCACTCCTGTTCCAGTTGTGCCCCTCTGGACTTAATCTCAGCCATATGGGCATATACCGCGTCGGGTACTGCAAAGCTCGCTTCCGGATCATATCCCAGCGCCTGTTTGGTGAGTTTCAGTTCCTCGGCACCCAGGGGGGCACCGTGGGCGGCGGCGGTTCCCTGCTTGTTGGGTGAACCCTGTCCGATGTTGGTGCGTGTAATGATCAGAGAGGGGCGCGGATCGTTCTTGGCGCGCTCGATGGCGGCATCCACCTCAAGGAGGTTTTCGCCGGTAACGCGCTCTACATGCCAGCCATAGGCAAGGTAGCGCGTTGCCACTTCTTCACTGAACGCCAGCGATGTGTCGCCTTCGATGGAGATCTTGTTGTCCAGATACAGATAGATCAGATTCCCCAGGCGCAGATGTCCGGCCAGGGATGCGGCCTCGGCAGATACCCCTTCCATGATGTCACCATCGGAACACAGGGCGTAGATATTGTAGTCGAACAGCTCTGCATCAACCTTGTCCGCGAGGTAGCGGGCCCCCATGGCCATGCCGGTGCCGACTGCGATCCCCTGTCCCAGAGGGCCGGTGGTGGTTTCCACTCCGGGGGTGTGGCCGAATTCCGGGTGCCCGGGGGTTTTGCTTCCGAACTGGCGGAAATTCTTTAAGTCGTCGAGACTGACATCATAGCCGCACAGATGCAGAGTGCTGTACAGAAGCATGGAGCCGTGCCCGCACGAGAGGATAAAACGATCGCGCCCGGGCCACTCCGGATTGGCCGGGTTGTGGCGCATATGCCGGGTGTAGAGCAGGTACGCCAGCGGAGCCCCCTCCATGGGAGTGCCGGGATGCCCGGAGTTCGCCTGCTCTACCGCGTCGGCGGAAAGCAGGCGGATGGTGTCTATGGTTTGCGCGGCGTGCTTGAGATCAATCTCTTGTACTTGCATGAAATGTGGCTCCTTGGCTGGGGTCAGCCTGTTTTAAATCAGGAATCTGAGTTCAGGTATTGGTTGATGCTCTTTGCTATGGTCTTGAAGATCTTGGTGAATTCCTTTTCATCCCGCTCCAGCAGGGTGATGCGGAATCCCTGCTCGGCGGTGGAGAACGAGCTCAGCGGCACGGTGCAGATGCCGGTGGAGGCGAGGAGATAGTATACAAAACGCTTATCGGGCGAGGTGGCCGGATCCTGCACCAGACTTTCAATCATGGTACGCACTTCAGCGTTTTCAATAGGCAGGGTACCGTCAGCTTTGAGCAGATCACGTTTAAAGGCGATGCTCATATAGAATGCGCCGTTGGCACGGTTCACCTTGATGCCGGGAACATCCTTGAGGATCTCATACGCAATGTTGGAGTATTTTTCATACCGGGAGGTGCGTTCCTCCAGATATACAGGATACTGTTCGTGACTGAGTATCTTGGGGATAGCCTTTTGCGGCAGGGTGGTGGAGCATACCTCCACCATCTTGGAGTTGACGATGGACTGAATGTACTGTTCGAACATCGGATCTTTGTCCTTGTTGTAAATTTCAATCCAGCCGCAGCGTGATCCGGGCCAGGGCAGATCCTTGCTGATCCCTTTCATGGCAATGGCGGGGATATCGCCGATAAGATCAGAAATCGGGCGCGTGGACTCACCGTTATAGATAATATTGTGATAGATCTCGTCACAGATCACAAACAGATCATACTTACGCGCCAGCTCAAGCATTTCCACGAGGATGCGTTCCGGATAGACCGCGCCCGTGGGGTTGTCCGGATTGATGATGAGCAGACCGCAGATGGCCGGATTGTATTTTATCGACAGACGCAGGTCGTCCAGGTCCGGGTACCAGAAATTGTCCGGATCGAGACGATACGAAACCGGAGCCTGACCGGCGTGAGCCGCTTCACCGGAAGAATGGGTGGAGTAGGTGGGAGAGGGCCCGATGACACGCGCCTCGCGTTTTAAAAAGCCGTACACCTTCTGGATTGCATCTCCAAGGCCATTAAAGAACACAATATCATCAGGGGTGATCTGCACCTTGCCGCGTCGGTTGGTTCTTTCGGCCAGAAACTCCCGTGTCTCCAGTACCCCTTTGGTCGCACAGTAGCCGTAGGAGCAATCCTGCATCGCGAGATCCGCGACGATCTGCTTCATCCATTCGGGGATTTTTTCCCCCTTGGCGATCGGATCCCCGATGTTTTCCATATTGGTTTTAATGCCGAGCTGGGCAAGTTTTTCCGCAATCTCGACAATGGCACGGATTTCATACGTGAGCTTACCTGCACCTATGTGGACAATGTTGTTGCGCATCTTGGTTTCCTCTGGGCTGCAACCCCGACCCCGCATATATTAATTCAAAACCCGATGTGCTCGCAGGGATGAAGCCTTTGCCCGGTTTTGTATAGAGATGGACGACTGACCGGATTTAATAAGCTCACGTGCGTACCATGGGCGTGGCCCAAAGTCAAATCAAATCCACAGCGCTGCGGCAGCGCAAGGCGTGTTTTGAAAGGAGTAAAAACGGGGTTTTAAAAACGCTGGAGATGCCGGGTGCAGGTAAAAGCAGAAAGGGGGAAATTGTATGAAAATTGTATACAGTATCCAATAGAGGCGGGACAGGTTTCAAGGGTGGCATGTGTTAAATTTCTAACGATTTCGGGATATTGGACAAATGCACAGGCGTAAGTGTGTTTTTTGCGCCCATTATCGTCTTGACAATGTTTTACCATTTCGATACAAGGTGCAGGTCGGTGGTGTAGCCGCTATGAGCGGGCATTTCAAGGCCATCCGACAGCCGCGTCATCAATGCGGGTGCCGGGGTCAAGTCTAACTGTTTTAAGTGCGCACGTTGCTTTGTGGCAGGGTGTGATCCCATTGAGGGAGGCAAGAAAGGTATGATCGAACACTATCTGGTCGATTACATGTATGTGCTGGTGTTTCTGACGGTAGGTATCGCCGCAGCTCTCGGGGTGCTGGTACTTTCGCGTCTGATAGCACCCCGGGGAGGCTTTGGCAAGACGCTGGAGACATACGAGTGCGGGATGGATGTGTATGACTCCGCATGGAATGTCCGCTTTGACATCTCCTACTATCTGTATGCGTTGATCTTCCTGGCGTTTGATGTGGATGTGCTGTTCCTTTTTCCCGCAGCTACTGCGTTTGACAAGATTTCAGCAGCACGGGGAATTTCCGAGATATTTATATTTGTAGGTATTTTGTCTCTGGCGATTGTGTACGCCTGGGTCAAGGGAGTCTTTACGTGGCCGAGCAGAAGAAAAGTTTATTAAGGGTTCACTCCTACGCTAAGGAGTGTCGGGAAAGAAGCGATCACGGTTATACGGACGATATCCGTAAGGGTGAGGAAGCAGGTCTGATCCAGTTGGATCTGATGGATAAAATCCTCAACATGTGCCGTGCCAATTCACTGTGGCCGATGACCTTCGGTATCGCCTGCTGTGCCATCGAGATGATGGTTTCAGGTATGGCGCGCCATGACATTTCCCGCTTCGGAGCCGAAGTGTTTCGTCCTTCACCGCGTCAGTCGGATCTGATGATAGTGGCGGGGACGGTTAACAAAAAGCTGGCGCCGGTACTGCTGACGCTTTATGAGCAGATGCCTGCTCCGCGTTATGTCATCGCCCTGGGTAACTGTGCGATCTCCGGTGGCCCCTTCGATGTGGAAGCCAACTATGATGTTGTCCTCGGTGTGGACAAGCTGATCCCTGTGGATATCTATGTCCCCGGGTGTCCGCCCAGGCCTGAGGCGCTGATCGAAGGGATTCTTCAGCTGCAGGAAAAGATTGCCGGAACACGTAATCCGTTCCCGCAGAACAGAATGCCGAAGGGAGCCTGATGTAACATGGATATCAAAGCTGTGAAAACAAAATGGCAAGCTCTGGGTGCGGAGATCGAGGAGACGGATTACGCACAATGCGGCTATGATTACGACATCAGACTGGCTGCAGCAAAGATTCACTCTCTGGCTGAGTTGATGCTCTCTGAAGGGTTCTATCTGGTTTCCGTGACAGCAGTACATGCAAAGCCGGCTATTGAAGTGGTTTACCACTTTGCCATTGTTGGAAACCAGCGCTGCAGGGTTATCGCGCGCATCGCTGTGGAAGAGGATGGTACGGTACCGACGATCAGTGACGTGTACCAGGGCGCCAGCTGGCATGAACGTGAGACGCGTGATTTCTATGGCGTGGTATTTGCCGGGCATCCTAATCTCGAGCCGTTGATCCTTGCTGAAGAGGATGTGGATCTGAAGCCGCTCCTGAAGGATGAAAAGAAGCTCAAGGATATCGGAGATCTGCGGCGCAAGGCACCTGAGCCTGAGGGGGATGAAGCCGCACCTGCAGAGAAAAAAGCCCCTGCTGCCGCGGATAAAAAGGCAGCTAAACCACAAGCCTCCAACTAGGCGGAGCTGAGCTGATTGTTATGAACGTAGATGTTTTTGAAGACGAAAGACAACATCACTTCGTCCTGAATATGGGTCCGCAACATCCCAGTACCCATGGGGTGCTGCGTGTGTTGTTGAAAATGGACGGGGAATATGTCCTCGATCCGCAGCCTGTGTTGGGCTATGTGCATCGTTGTCACGAGCGGATCGGCGAATTCAAGCCGGCAAAATCATTCATGCCCAACGTTGCGCGCATGGATTATCTCGGCGCCCTTATCTACAACCAGGGCTATGCCATGCTGCTTGAACGTGCCGCAGGGATCGAGGTGCCGAAGCGCGCTGAATACATCCGGGTTATCACCAGCGAGTTGAATCGTATCCAGAGTCACCTGCTCTGGTACGGTGCCTATCTGCTTGACCTGGGCGCTTTTACTCCGATCATGTATACCTTCGATGACCGCGAACATATCCTCGATATGCTTGAAGATGTGTGTGGCTCGCGCCTGACATACTGTTACAGCCGCGTTGGCGGGGTGTGCAAGGACATCGATGACAAATTTATCGAACGTGCGCGCGCCTTTATTGAGCGTCTGCGCGGTCGCTTCCCCATGTATGAGGATCTGGTTAACGGCAACGTTATCGTGCAGAAGCGTATGCAGAATGTCGGTGAGTATACCCCCGAACTCTGTGCGCGTTACGGCGTGACCGGGCCTTTACTCCGTTCCACCGGGGTTGAATACGATATCCGTAAGGCTGAGCCCTATTCGGTATATCCGGAATTTGATTTCGAGATCCCCACCGCGACAAAGGGTGATGCCTGGTCAGCGTTCAATGTGCGTTACCGTGAGATGGAGCAGAGTCTGCGTATAATCGAGCAGGCGCTCGACAAACTTCCCGATGGCGACATCATGGCTCCCAAGGTGCCCAAAAAGCTTAAGTTGCCCCAGGGCGATTATAATTGTTCCGTCGAATCGCCACGCGGGGAGCTTTCATACTATCTGGTGTCAGATGGTAGCGATATCCCCTACAGAATCAAGGTGAGAACGCCATCGTTCAGCAACCTCAGTGTTGTTCCAGAGGTATGTCGGGGGATGATGATCGCTGACGTAGTAACCAGTATGGGTGCGCTTGACCTCGTTATCCCCGAGATTGACAGGTAGTCGATATGGAAACTTTAAATTCATTTGCACCGGAAATTCTTCGCATTGTTATCGCCGTGGTTGGCGCTATGATCCTTGTGTTTGGCAATGCCCTGGTTATGGGGTATCTGGAACGTAAGCTCGCCGGACATTTTCAGCGCAGGACCGGCCCCATGGAAGTTGGATTTCATGGTGTGCTTCAGCTTGTGGTTGACGGTATTAAATTGATGGCCAAACAGCTGGTGATTCCGGCAAGGGCGGACAAGCCCCTTTATATGCTGGCACCGATAGTATCCTTTGCGCCGGTATTTCTTCCTCTGCTGGTTATCCCATTCAGTGACCGCATTCAGGGGTTTGATATCGATGTGGGCTTGCTGTTCATGCTTGCAATAGCATCAATTAATGTTCTTGCCATTCTGATCGGCGGGTGGGGATCCAATAATAAATACTCGATGCTTGGTTCATTTCGCGCAGTAGCGCAAAGCATCGCCTATGAGATTCCCATGCTCATATCTCTGCTGGCCGTGGTGTTTATGACCAACACCTTCAGTCTTCGCGGTATTGTTGAGGCCCAAAATATCTGGTTTATTTTCCTTCAGCCCGTAGCATTCCTTATCTACATTGTCTGTATGGTGGCCGAGACGAATCGTGCCCCGTTTGACCTGCCAGAAGCCGAAAGTGAACTGACAGCCGGTTTTCATACGGAATACAGTGGTATGGGATTCAGCTTATTCATGATGGCTGAGTATACATACATGCTGATCGCAAGTAGCATTGCTACCGTGTTTTTCCTGGGGGGTACCTCAGGAATTCCATTGCCATACTTTGAGTACACCGGGATCATCTGGTTTTTACTTAAAGTATACATGTTTATGTTTTTCCTCGTCTGGATTCGTTGGACCTTCCCGCGAACCCGTTTCGACCAGCTGATGAATCTGTGCTGGAAATATCTGTTGCCGTTCTCGCTGGTTAATCTTCTTATTACTGTTGTGGTTGTGAAGCTATGAAAGCGTATTTTTCAGAACTGTTTACGGGCGCATGGAGTCTTATTGTCGGTATGAAGGTGACAATCAAGGCCTTGTTCAGCCCGGTTGTCACTGTTCAGTACCCACGCCAGAAAATCGAGGTGACCCCGAACTATCGGGGACATATTGACCTGATTAAGGATCCAGAGACGGGTACACATAAATGTATCACCTGCGGTTCCTGTATGCGTGAATGTCCTTCTGACTGTATTGTTGTCGAGGGGGAGAAGCGCGAGGGGGTCAAAGGGAAGGTGCTGACCTTGTTTACCCTGGATTACACCAAGTGCAGTCACTGTGGGGCCTGTGTAGAGATTTGCCCTACCGGTGCTTTAGAGTACTGTAATGATTTTGAGATTGCAGGTTTGGCACGCGAAGATTTTCACTATGATTTGATTAAGAGGTTGGAGGAGCGGGTATGATTCTATATCGGTATATAGCCGAGGCCCTGTTTTACGCCTTCATGATCCTGACATTTATGGGCGCGTTTCTGGCTGTGCGTTCGCAGTTGTTGATGCACGCAGTAGTCGGGCTGGCGATATCGCTTCTCGGTGTTGCGGGATTGTATTTCCATCTGGGGAGCCCTTTTCTGGCGACGATGCAGATTCTGATCTATGTCGGTGCAGTCTGTATCATGATAGCAATGGGGGTTATGCTGGGTAACACACCACGCCAGATTGCGGAAAAAAATCTCAAAGGGCGCAATCTGTTACTTGCAATTGGTTCATGCTCTGCGGTGTTCATATCCCTTTTCGTTGTCTTGGCACAGACGGGATTCGCCCCCGCTGCTGAGCGCATAGGCGACATGTCTATTGCCTTCGTGGGTGAGAACCTGTTACTGCAGTACTGCCTCGCATTTGAACTAATTTCAGTTATTCTGCTTACAGCAATTATCGGTTCGATAATTCTTGGTCGCGGTGGCAGAGATGGAGCAGTAAAATGATTATAAGTGATAATCTCAATACATATCTGATTATTGCGGCAATTCTGCTGGTGATTGGGCTCTACGGTATGATTCAGCACCGTTCTCTTATCGGAATGCTTATATCCAGTGAATTTATGATGAATGGTGCTGCGCTTAACTTTATGGCGTTCAATACATTTACAGCGCCAAATCCAGCTGTCGGCCAGATTTACACGCTCTTTATCATGGGTCTGGCAGCAGCTGAAGCAGCAATAGCTGTAAGTATAATTCTTGTTGTCTACAGGCGGTTCCGCGATGAAGATCCGGCCATAGTACAGGATATGAAGTACTGATTTGTCGATAAGGATGAAGTAAACTGTAACGGCTGTTTCAATTGCACATCTTGAAACACACCACCTGAGAAAGCGCTTGCAATGAACACGATAATCACAAGCAAGATAATCTTAACGATGCTTATCCCCATGATAACAGCTCTGCTGGTCATGTTCTCCGGGAAAAAGCCTAATCTGCGCGACAGCTGGTCAACGCTGGGCGCCATACTCACATTTGTCTCGGTGTTGAGTTTTATGCCGAGCATTCTGGGTGGCAATCAGCTGAAGTACACCCTCTTTGAGTTGTACCCCGGCGTGTCGGTAATGCTTAACTTAGACGGACTTGGAGTCATCTTTGCCTCGGTTGCTTCTTTTCTGTGGATACTCGCGAGTTTGTATTGCGTTGGCTATATGCGTGGTCTCAACGAGCATGCGCAGACGCGTTTCTATGTGTGTTACGCAGTTTCTGTTGGTGCAGCCATGGGCGCGGCTTTTGCCGGCAACCTGTTTACGCTGTATCTTTTTTACGAGATTGTCTCCATCTTCACTTATCCACTGGTTATGCACCATCAGGACGAGGAAGGATACGCCGGCGCGAAAAAATACATTATTTACCTGATGTTTACCTCGAAGGCGTTTTTGCTCCCGGCTATGGTGCTTATCTATGTCCTCGCAGGAACACTTGATTTCCAGACTGCCAATATTGCACAGGGAATTTTCCCCGCAGACGCAAGTCGCCTGGCTATAGGCGTTGCTTATCTGTTGTGTCTGTTCGGCTTTGCCAAGGCTGGTATTATGCCACTGCACAACTGGCTTCCGGACGCTATGGTTGCTCCGACTCCTGTCAGTGCCCTGCTGCATGCCGTGGTCGTGGTAAAGGTCGGGGTTTTCTCCATATGTCGCGTTATGCTTTCGGTATTCGGTGTCAATGTTCTCAGTGAAACCGGGCTTGGTCTTTTTACTGCCTACTTTGTTTCTTTCACCATTCTTATGGCCTCTGTAATTGCTCTGACGAAGACCAATCTAAAAGCGCGTCTGGCATATTCCACCGTAAGTCAGCTCTCCTACATTGTTCTTGGTGTGGCGATGTTGACCCCGAATTCCATCACCGGTGGCCTTATCCATATTGCCAACCACGCATTTGCCAAGATTACACTGTTCTTCGCGGCCGGATGTATATTTGTTGCAAGTGGTAAGAAGGACATCAAGGAAATGGGTGGGCTCGGATATCGTATGCCTTGGACCATGATGGCCTTTGGTGTCGCTTCACTGGGGATGATTGGGGTACCACCCGTTGGTGGGTTTGTTACGAAATGGTATCTCGCGCTCGGTACAATTGATATCCACAACTGGATACTATTGTGTGTGCTGTTGATCAGTAGTCTTTTGAACGCCGGTTATTTTGTGCCTATTTTCCTGCAGGGCTTTTTCGGTAAGCCACTTCCTGAGGATGTTGGCGTAACTGGAAGTTTGGAAAAGCAGCCTTTAATTATATTTATGGTAGTTCCTCTGGTGATTACAGCAACTGTTTCGGTAGCTGTAGGTATCTACCCTGACTTGTTCCTTGACCTTATTAATCTGATGGTGAAGTCATGATTGCACAGGTGATAACGTATCTTCGCGAACGCTCGGTGATGATGAAGTGGATCTTCATCTCCTGTCTGGGTTTTGCGCTTGTTTTTGATTTTTTCGCGGATCGGCACCATGCCCATTTCTGGGGAGATCATATCATTGGTTTCTGGGCCATCTTTGGCTTGGTAGGTTGCCTGTCGATGATTGTTTTCTGCAAAGGGCTGTCGCACGTATGGCTGGAGAGGGACACGGATTATTATGACAAGTAGTATATTTATGCATCCGGCGACGCTGTTCATTGTCGGCGCGTTGCTGCTACCCTTATTCAGAAAGTTTAATGCCCAGAAGATCTGGCTTGTGGTAGTGCCCTTGTTGGCGTTTATTCAGATTAAATACCTGCCGGAATCTTTTGGAACGGTGGAATGGCTTGGCTTTGAACTGCAGTTCGGCCGCGTTGATCAGTTGACCATGGTTTTCCTTCATGTGTTTACCCTGATGGCATTGATCGGAAGTATATTCGGCCTGCACGTGAAAGAAAGCGGACAGCATGCTGCCGCCTGGCTGTATGTCGCAGGTTCTCTGGGTACTACCCTGGCTGGTGATTACCTTACGGTTTTCATCTTCTGGGAACTCATGGCCGTAGCCTCTGTGTTCCTGGTATGGTACCGCAAGCGGCGTAAGTCTGTTGAAGCTGGATATCGCTATCTGCTGGTGCATACTTTCGGTGGGCTGGTGCTGTTAGGTGGTATTTTCCTGCGCTATCAGAATGTACACGACTTAAGTTTCGAGCTCATCGCACCGGATACTGCTACACTCGCAGATTATCTGATAATGATAGGGTTTATGCTTAATGCCGCAGTGCCCCCCATCCATGCCTGGCTTCCGGATGCATATCCCGAGGCAACGGTAACCGGGGCAGTTTTTATGTGTGCATTTACAACCAAGACTGCGGTTTATGTGTTGGCTCGTGGTTTCGCAGGATACGAGGCCCTCGCAATTCTTGGTGCCATCATGACTCTGTATGGTGTTGGATACGCGGTTATCGAAAACGACGCACGCCGTATCCTTGCCTATCATATTGTAAGTCAGGTCGGATACATGGTATGCGGCATTGGAATAGGTACGCATATGGCGATAAATGGTGCCTGCGCACATGCCTATGCACATATTCTGTACAAAGCCCTTCTATTCATGGGTGTGGGAAGTGTACTGGAGATGACCGGGCGATCCAAACTCAGCGAACTTGGCGGCCTGTACAGATATATGCCTCTTTCGCTTATTTTTACTGTCATTGGGGGTATTGCGATCTCCGGTTTCCCCCTTACCAGTGGTTTTATAAGTAAGTCGATGATTATTGCTGCAGCGGGGGCTAATCACCAGATTATCATTATGCTTATGCTCTCTCTTGCTGCAGTTGGTACATTCCTTTCAGTTGGTATTAAGCTGCCGTACTTCATCTGGTTTGGTCCCAACGATCCTGGCATCAAACCTAAAGAAGCGTATTGGAATATGCAGGTTGGGATGTTCATAGCGGCGTTTATGTGTATTTTCCTCGGGGTTTACCCTGATTATCTTTACAACATGCTCCCGTATGCAGTGGATTATCATCCATATAATAGCTACCACCTTGCTGAGACCTTCCATCTGCTCGGGTTTACCGGTCTTGGCTTCTACATCATGGTCAACTACCTAAAACCCCACGATGTCTCCAATCTGGATCTGGACTGGTTTTATCGCAAGGGCGCCCTGGCATTTATGTGGTTGGCACGTAAACCGGTTAACGCCGCGAATGAATGGGTCAGCAATGTCTATCAGACCGTTGGGCTGCGTTTCACCATGGCAGCGGCTCGCGCCTTTTCCTGGTTTGACTGGGAGGGCATCGACTGGGCTTTGGATGGCAGTGCCAAAGGCATGGTTAAGGCCGGTGGACAAACGCGCCAGCTTCAGACCGGAAAGCTACAGCACTATATAGGTGCAGCGGCAGGTCTGGTGTTTGTTGTCCTGATTGTAGTGGTGCTGGTGTGATCTGCCCGCAGCTCTACATATTAACCCATACGAGACAGTAGGAAGTCATGGAAAAGTATCTAATCCTGAACACGTTGAATTACCCGGTCCTGTCGATGCTGTTAATTGTGCCGGTGATCGGGGCCATAGTCGCCATGTTCCTGCGTGGGGACACAGTGCTTAAATATTGGAGTCTGGCTGTGACCCTGATCACTGCCATTATCTCTGTTCCCCTGTGGACCTGTTTTGATCGGACCACAGCAAAATACCAGTTTGTGGAGTTGCGCCACTGGTTTCCTGAGCTCGATCTGAACTATGTAGTGGGCGTGGACGGGATCAGTGTACTGCTGGTGTTGCTAACCACCTTTGTCATGCCGTTGTGTGTACTTTGTTCGTGGACCTATATCCAGACACGCATTAAAGAATTCATGGTAGTGATGCTTCTGATGGAGACCGCCATGATCGGAGTCTTCATGAGCCTCAACACCGTGCTCTTCTACATTTTCTGGGAAGGCATGCTGGTTCCGATGTACCTGATCATCGCGATCTGGGGTGGGGCACGCAAGGACTACGCTTCTATTAAGTTCTTTCTCTACACCTTTGCCGGCAGTATTTTTCTCCTGGTTTCAATTATTGCACTGTACATCAATACCGGAACCTTCTTTATTCCTGAGTTGATGGCTCATACCTATAGTTTTTCGTTTCAGATGTGGGTGTTCATTGCATGCGCATTGGGCTTCGCGATCAAAATGCCAATGTTTCCGTTCCATACATGGCTTCCTGCAGCCCACGTGCAGGCGCCGACTGCAGGTTCGGTTATTCTCGCGAGTATTCTGCTTAAAATGGGTGGATACGGGTTTCTGCGTTTCTGCCTTCCGATTGCTCCTGCAGCGACCTATTACTGTGTGCCGGTACTCATAGTCATGTCGTTAGTGAGTATCATTGTAGGTGGCTATCTGGCACTCGGACAATCGGACATCAAAAAGCTGATTGCCTACTCATCAGTGGGGCACATGGGGTTCGTTACCCTGGGGATTTTCCTCCTGAATGACGGTGGCATCAAGGGTGCCATGCTGCAGATGATCAACCACGGGGTAACCACTGGTGCGCTGTTTATCCTGATCGGCTTAATCTATGAGCGTACTCACAGCCGTGAAATTGCCGATAATAATAAGCTCGGGATGATTATGCCTATATACGTTACATTCCTGGGCATATTTTCACTTTCCTCGCTGGCATTTCCCGGAACAAACAGTTTTGTAGGGGAGTTTCTGGTCCTTTTTGGAGCGTTTGATAAATATCCCCTTGCTGGTGCTGTAGCCATACCTGGTGCTATTCTGGCTGCGGCGTATATGCTGCGCCTGTTGCAGAAGATGGTATGGGATGACTCTGATGGTCATGCGCATCACGGCGATGACAGTCATCATATAGCTGACTGTAATGCACGCGAAATTGCCCAGCTTGCTTTCCTGACATTTTTTGTGTTCTGGATAGGTTTGCATCCCACACCATTACTCGATGTAATGGATACAAGTGTAGCTCATCTGATCGACCAGGTAGATGCGGGTAGTGTACTTCCTGAAGTTGCGCATCATGGTGAGCACCATGCCCTGTTGCACGATGCAGGCGCGTGGATTAAAGGTATCGTAAGTTTCTAACATAAGAATCGGATCAATTATGCTAAACACAGTCTTTTTGCCGGAACTGGCACTGATGTTAATGGTCCTGGTTTTGTTCTTCATGACCTTGGGCAATTTTCGTACAGGGGTAGTCCAGGGGGTAACTCTGGTATTGTCAGCATTGACACTGGTAGCAGCAATTGCCAGTTATGGTGCCAACGGCATGTTGTTTTATGATGTATACCAGGTTGATGTGCTCTCACAGATGTTTAAGATTATCGTGCTGAGTGGTCTCTTTCTGGTGTATGCTCTGGGCCGCGGTATGATCGGCATCGAGTCAAAGTTGCATGCTGAATACAACATGTTTGTCGCTGTAAGTGCGCTCGGCCTTGTTTTCTTGAGCAGTTCAGTTGAATTGCTTACAATCCTGCTGAGTCTGGAAATATCTTCATACGCCCTGTATGTGATAATTCCTTTCAGACGTGGACAGGGTCGATTGCCGGCTGAGGCCTGCATCAAATATATTATGTTTGGTGCAATTGCTACGGCACTGACACTATACGGAATGGGTTATATTTTCGGTCTGGCACACACAACCTATCTTAGTGAAATTGCAGCGGCAATGCCTGCGCTGGTCGCCACACAGCCCCTTGCAGTAATTGCCATGGTATTGGTGCTTGTGTGCTTCATGTATAAGCTGGCTCTGTTTCCTATGCATTTCTGGACCCCGGATGTGTATCAGGGGGCAGCCAATGAAACTACAAGTATCATCGCTACACTGCCTAAGGTTGGTGCGGTTCTGCTGCTGCTGCGTCTGGTATCGGTTGCCGGGACGGATATCACCCAGTACACCTGGGTGCTGGCAACCTTTGCGGTGCTTTCTATGACGTTCGGCAATTTGACTGCCCTGGTGCAGGATGATCTTAAGCGTCTGCTGGCCTATTCGAGTATAGCCCATGCCGGGTATGTGATGCTGGGCATCCTTACCGCGGATATTCTTGGGATGGCGGCAGCGGTATTCTATATCATCGGCTATCTGCTTATGAACCTGGGGTGCTTTTATGTCATCTACAATATTGCGCCCGAAGGTGAAAATGTCACCTTTGATGACCTTAAAGGGCTGTCGCGCCGCTCCCCTCTCCTGGCATTGACCCTCCTGGTTGCCGCATTCGGGATGGCGGGTATTCCCCCTACTATCGGTTTTGTAGGGAAGTTTGTGGTGTTCACTGGAGCCATTGATAAAGGCTTTTACGCCTTGGTTATCATCGGGGTAATCAATGCCGCTATTGCAGCATTCTACTACCTGAAGATGGCTCGTGCCGCCTACTGTGGTGCCGATGATGAAAAGGATCCGATTCTGATGCCTGTCGGTGCTCAGGCCCTTGGGGTGTTTTTTATCCTTGCCATTATTATGATCGGTGTTCTGCCCCAGGAGTTTATGGCCGCTGCCAGGGAAGCTGTAGCCCTCCTGCTGTAGAAGAGTAAATTAAATGCATTAAAAAAGCCCGCTTGCGCATAGCGCTAGCGGGCTTTTTTAATGCTGATTCTTTGCTGCCGATCAGTCAGTCTGACTGATTGCCTGCATCCCGTGCATGGCGGCGCGAAGTTCTGCACCAACCTCTTCGATGAAATGGCCACGAATTGCGGCATTGATGCACACCAGGGTTTTGTTATCCACGCTGGCATCTTCGCACGTCATTCCCTTGCCAATCACATCTGTTCCCACTTCGGCCATGAAGTCCTGAAGCAGCGGAACACACGCATGGGCAAACAGGTAGCAGCCGTATTCGGCGGTATCCGAGATAACCCGGTTCATTTCGTAGAGCTTCTTGCGTGCGATGGTGTTGGCAATCAGAGGGGTTTCGTGCAGGGACTCATAGTAAGCCGATTCCGGCTCGATCCCAACTTCAAGCATGGATTCGAAGGCAAGTTCGACCCCGGCCTTGACCATGGCCACCATGAGTATCCCTTTATCGAAGTACTCCTGCTCCCGGATTTCGCCGCAGGCCTCGGTCTGCTCAAAAGCGGTCTGGCCGGTCTCCTCGCGCCAGCGCAGAAGATCTTTGTCGTCATTGGCCCAGTCCTGCATCATGGTTGCGGAAAATGTCCCGGTGATGATGTCGTCCATGTGTTTTTGAAACAGCGGGCGCATGATGTGTTTGAGCTCGTCAGCCAGGGCGTAGGCACAGATCTTGGCCGGATTGGAGAGGCGATCCATCATGTTGGTGATCCCCCCCTGTTTCAGGGCTTCGGTAATGGTTTCCCATCCGTACTGCACCAGTTTGGCCGCGTATCCGGGTTCAATTCCCTCTTCGACCATCTTGTCAAAACACAGCAGGGAGCCAGTCTGAAGCATGCCGCAAAGAATGGTCTGCTCCCCCATGAGGTCCGATTTGACCTCGGCCACAAAAGAGGACTCCAGTACCCCTGCGCGATCCCCTCCCTGGGCGGAACACAGAGCCTTGGCCACTTCGAGGCCGTCACCCCTGGGATCGTTTTCGCGGTGTACCGCGATAAGAGTGGGAACGCCGAATCCGCGCTTGTACTCCGCGCGCACTTCAGAGCCCGGGCACTTGGGAGCCACCATGATAACGGTGAGATCCTTGCGGATCTGAGCACCTTCTTCCACAATATTGAATCCGTGGGCGTAGCTGAACACCGCTCCCTCCTTCATCAGGGGGACTACGGTATTCACCACATCGCTGTGCTGCTTGTCCGGGGCGAGGTTCATCACAATATCGGCCTGGGGCAAAAGTTCTTCATAGCTGCCGACATGAAATCCGTTTTCTGTAGCGTTCTTGTACGACTGGCGTTGTTCCTCAATCGCCTCCCTGCGCAGGGTGTAGGATACATCCAGGCCGCTGTCACGCATGTTGAGGCCCTGATTGAGGCCCTGAGCTCCACAGCCGACAATGACGATCTTTTTGCCTTTTACATACTCGCATCCGTTGCTGAATTCATCCGCCTCCATAAAGCGACAGGTGCCGAGTTCTTCGAGCTGGCGCCGGAGAGGCAGGGTGTTGAAATAGTTCTGTCCCATTTGCAATACTCCTTTACATGGTTTGGATATCAGAATCTGATCGCGCGATCAGGGATAAACCGGATGGAGCAGCCCTTCAGCCCGGGCTGGACTCACAGTTAAATTCTCATCTTATCCCATAAGCCGATACAGGTAAAACAGATAATCAGCAGTGCGGTGTCAGGAGCCTGAAACCGGGTAGGGGTTATCTCTTTTGAAATCTTCTCAGAATTACCACAAGGGTAAAGTACAGCGGGGGCAGGCAAATGCAGGCGAGAATAAACCAGAGCAGAAGCGCATACAGATTTGCTCTCCAGATCGCAGAAATGAGATCCAGGGAGGGAGTCTTGATGTGATTCAGGGTTGCGGCGTCAAGCGGTGCTGAATGCTCAAACACCACTGCACTGCAATGGAAAAAGGGCCAGAGCAGACCGAGGTGTACAGGGAAGAGAAGATAATTCACCCCTTGAATCAGAAGATGGTTAAGTCTCAGTGCCCATGCGACGAGAAAGCACAATACTGATGTGCCCCAGATCACAGGCATTACCCCCAGAAGCAACCCCAGTGCGAGGCCCAGAGCAGTGCGGCGCACGGACGTACCGGAATGAAAAGCATGGGTGACTACGCTTCTCCAATGGCGTGAAACTGAATTATATACGTTCACGTTTGACATAAAAACTGATGTTGCAGCCGGTAACTGCACTGCAACCGGTGTACAGGAACAGCAGAAGCCACATCATCTGGAGTGCAAGTAACAGCAGAGGGTTCCAGAATATACTCAGGCCGTTTCCGATGTGAGGAAGAGGGTGCGCCTGGGCCTGGTTGAAGAAGTGCGCACATATTCCGGTGAGGGTAATGTAGATGACACTAATCAGCCCCATCCACTGATATGCACTGAATTTCTGTTCGCCGCGATAGTCTGCGCGCAATGTCTCGGATACTACGCGCCAGCCCTGGGTCGTGATGCCCGCCAGGATAAACGCCGCAAGGAACTGGGCGTTTAGAAAAAGAGCCATGGCAGCAAGTGCGGTAATTACATACAGAACTGCAGTAATGGCCTGAACAGGTACCAGCGGCTGTCCTTCCAGGTGGCCGGCGTAAGATGCCTTTTTAGTCGCGCCTTTGAATACCAGGTTAATACGGGAGAACAGAGTTCTGAACAAGGGGGGATAGGTATTAACGGGCTTGCCATAACAACATCCGAAACTGATGCAGGCGAGGCGACCGAAGCCTTCACCAAAGGCATATGCTATCCCCATAGCCGCCAGACATGGCAGCAGGGGGAGGGTGGATACATTGTGATTCCCAGTGGTTACACTGTTGATTCCCGTGATAATCCAGGGCGCTGCGATAATTCCGATAAATACCGCCCCGCCCACAGTAAAGGTATGTGCTTTGCCCTCAACCCAGCGCGCTATCAGACTCGATGCCGGAATACATACCCCGAGCAGGCATAATGCCAGAGTGAGAAGCGGGTAAAGCGGCACATTGAGGGAACCGAGCAGAAAAATCAGGGCAGTAACCCCGAGCAGATAGGCATTGGCGCTTAAAAACCCGTAAAATGTAAGGTTTATTCCCTCCCAGTGGCCCTCATCAGAGCGGTGTACCGGAACACTTGCAAGCATCTGCCAGCGTTCGCGTGGAAGAAAGATAAATCCCCATCCCAGATATGCAGCAGAAAAAACAGAGAGGATAAAAATAAACGCCGATACGGACATAACGATCTCCTGGGTAAAAATGTTCAGCGCGCTGTGCCTATTGAGGAGCGAACCACGACCTCGGTTTCAACCAGAGGAGCACCGAACCCGAGGCTGAAGCGGCTCATAACGTCGGCACGCTCCTGGTTGGCGAGGATGTCCGCACTGAAGCTGACGCGTCCGGGTTCAAAGAGCAACACTACCGTGCTGCTCCCGGGGCGGAAGAGACTCTTGGGCTGGCCGCGGTGCAGAAACATCCCCTTGTGCTGAGGCTCGACCGGGTCATATTCTGCGTGGATGGAGCAATAACACGGAAGCAGATCGCCGATCATCAGGGCTACGATTTCGATCATCCCCACCACGCCCATGCGGCTGCCACCCTCCACATCGGTGTCGATAATGGAGACCATACGCCTGTTTTTAGAGTAGGGGGTCACCTGTGTCACTACCGCGCCGGGGTTGCATGCATGATAGGCGCCGTCCACTGTATACTGATCCCGCAGGATTCCTGCTACCGGCACATGGTTGTAGTGATACTTGTCCGGCGTGAGGCGGAATAGCGCAAAATCCGCAGCCCTGAAACGCGAACACCAGGGGTTCTGTTCTCCGCCCAGCAGTTCGGGAAGATCAAAAAATTTGTTCTTCAGAAAGATAAGAGAAGATTCCGCCAGCGATCCGCACAACATACGCGCATCCGCCGGGGCAGCAAGAATATGTGGATCGGGATCCATTTTGCGCCACTTGGCATACTTTATCCGGCGTTCAAAGATTTTGCGCGGAGTATTTAATTCCGCAGGTGGAACGGTGCATTCCTCCAGATTCACTCCGAGACGCTCCAGCCAGTTGCGGTGCTGCCGTGCGCGGTATTTCCCCCACAGGGGCAGGTCCAGATCGTAGTTGATAGTGCTCAGCCATGAACTGGCACGCGCCGAGGTCAGGACCCTGAAAAGGGCAGGGGCATATTCACGCCATGGGTGATACATCCAGCGTACCAGGCGGTCGGCAAAAGGGTGCTCGGTGCATATCTGACGGCTAGCACGCGCGATATACTGGTGCTGCCCCCATATGTTCTGCTTCATCATTAATAGTTGTCCTCTGGTTACAGTTATCTGCATGCACGCTGGTCAACACCAGATTGATCATATTGAGCAGGTGCGTGCCTTCGAGGTGCTGATGTTTAAACTGCCGGGCATAATGGGTAAAACTCCGCCCGGGGGTATCACCTGCAGTGATGCGGTCGAGCCAGGGTCCATCAGCGCCGGCGCACAAGGTGTGCTGGAGTTTCTCCATTGTCGGCGTCAGGAGTTCTGCCGCTTCTTCTATATGGTTTGTGCGCAGGGTGGTGCGGTAGTAGCGCTCTGCAGCGGCGTTGAATTCGTGTGCCGGAATATCCAGGGCTCTGTTATGCCCGCATTGCTCGACAATGTTACGGGTAAGGCGTCCGGAGCTGGCATATTGCTCCGGGAATTCAATCCGATGCCACAGATCTTCAAGCATGGAGTCACAGTCCAGTTCTTCGATCAGATCGCGCCCGTCCTTCTGGATTATTTCCAGAAGTGCAAGGCAGTAATCCTTGACATAAATGCGAATATATCCGGGATAACGCCTGCTGTTACGCATATTGCGGGTGTGGCGCATAATTTTGAGCAGCAGACGATTGCGTGTGTTGCGCCGGACATAGAATGTGGGGAGATCCAGGGCGCGGGCAAAAAATATCTGGCGCCGTTCACTTTCAGTCTGTGGATTGTCCGGAATGTGGCGGTGGGAAATACTCCCCTGCACCATGTATTTAAACGACAGAGCGGTTATGAGCTGTTGCAGGGTGACGGCATTGGCCATATCGGTTTTAAATGATCCGAACAGGCTGTAGTACCGTCCTTCAAAACCGGTGAAGCCCATGTCGGAAAAACGCCGCATCTTTATGAACTGATACAGCGACATACGTGCATCAAATACCCCCATGGAGTCGAGATCTGCAGCCAGGCGATCCTGGTTGTCCCGGCTTCCGTCCAGCCCCGGACTCTCCGCTGTGCTCAGAAATCCGAGAGGATAATCCACCAGACGGAAGTCGGGGACCATATCTCCACGCAGGCGACAGGTTTTACTCAGGACAGAGTCGAGCCATTCAGGTCCGAAGGGAGTTATGCTCCGCCCGCAGAATTTGAGATCCGCCTTTTTGCGCCAGCGCCGCCACAGCATACGCAGATGGGTGAAATCGAGTTCGTGGGGGAGAAAGCCCAGAGCCTTTTCCGGGTGAAAGTGTTCAAACCCGATCCGGTAGGGGGCTGCACTGTAGCTGCCGGCAAACAGGGGAAGGAAATGTTCCTGGATTTTGATGGACAGGTCTCCACACAACTTTTCAGTTGCGGGCGGGTAAATGGTGGAATTGCTGCGCCGTTGGGCGCTGAGGATTTTACTCCCCAGACTCACGTGTACCCCGTTATTCGCGAGGCTGATGTTCGACATATTGGGCAGCACTACCAGATTTCGGGTTATGATTCCGGCTTCGCGCAGTTTTGCCACCGCATTAAGCTGGCTTCTGCTCAAAACCTGATGACACAGATTCATATATGCATGTTTTTCCTCGCCCCGATCCCAGCCGGATAAGCATGGACTCATGAACAGTTCGCGGTAAAATGCGTCAGGGATGAGTTCGTTGAGTTGCTTCTGACGCTGAGGCGGATGCGGAGCACAGTACACCAGCGCTTCCTGACCACTTTCGCGCAGACCGAAGCGCTCATTGGCGTAGGCGATCAGAAGCTGGGTTAAGAGATAGCGCTGCGCACTCTCTCGTGCCAGCGCCAGGCCCTGACCATTGGCGTGACATGGGGCGGTTACGTTAAAAGAGATGGTTTCGGGCGAGGTATTGTCGTTTAAAAAATGCTTCTGCAGTCTCTGCGCCGTACGCTGGATGTCGGAAGGGATAAACTCCTGGATTCCCACCACATCTGCCATGGCCAGCTTGATAAGATAGCTTACGGGGACGCGCACACAGGTTTTACCCTCTATGGAAGTGAAGCGGAAGCGCGCCTGATCCCGGCGTGCAGGCGAGGCAGGATCCGCTTTGTCCGCCTTGAGATCTTCCTGGAAAATCCGGCGCGCATACGGGCTCAGGCGCTGGAGTTCAAATCTCACCCAGCTGTTTTCCCACACCTGGCCTGAATTCTCATCCAGGAAGGCGCGCAGGCGTTCAATAAGGTGTTCAGGAGCTTCCCCGCTGGCAGTGCGTTTGACCAGATTGGCAAAAAAGCGCGATTGTTCAATAGCCAGGGGCAGATCAACGTCGCTGCTCGCTCCCACCACGGCAGCCTGGAGTTCCGTTTCGCTTCCGGCGGTTACATCGTCTTCACCAAAGATATTTCCATGGGTTTGCGCTATATGTCTGAGCGCGGATGTTCCTGTGAATACATCTGAGTCCGCATACTCCATGGAAAGAAAGTTGTTCTGTGCTGACGCTGTAGTACCTGAGCCCATAAAGCCTCCCGCCTTTGCTTGTATAATCCTTTGATAGCGGGCAGAATAGGCTTGTTTCATTGAACGCAGGTATGAAATCTGTAATGATAACGTTAGCGCCCGATCCGGGTGGAACAATTAAAAAACGCGGAGGATATTATGCGTCAGTACGCTTTGTTTGTTTTCAACGGCGAGCCCATGTGTTTTATTCATGTGCTTCTGAATGCCCTGGATATGAGGCAAAGAGGGGATGCAGTGCAGATTGTGCTTGAGGGGGCTTCAGTTAAACTGATCCCGCAACTGTATCAGAAAGACGACCCACAGTACGCCTTGTGGAATAAATGTCTGGATAGCAATCTGGTTGCCGGAGCGTGTAAGGCCTGCTCCAATAAGCTTGGCACTTTAGAAGCAGCGCAGAAGTATGGCCTGCCGTTACTTGCAGACATGTCCGGCCATCCGGCAATAGCAGGATTCAGAGAGCAGGGGTATGAGGTGATTACATTTTGATCCTTTTGCGTCCCCAAAAGCCTGACTACGTTTATCTGTAGTCGGGCATATTTCGGGTATGTTTTTTTTGTAACTTCACCTGCCAGTCCAAAGGCCGCCATCCTCGATTTTTCGGAGGCTAAAATCGCTCAATTTTACAAATGGGGGGAGTAGTTACCAAAAAAATGAACATAAAATCCAAGATTCTCTTCCCGCAGTCGGGTCGTTGGCGCCGCAGTTTGACAACCCAAGTTTAACACCCACAAAAAAATAAGTCTGCATATCAGGTAGTTATCCTG
>JBNGCY010000036.1:0-24685 GCA_049975505.1 Desulfuromonadaceae bacterium
TGGCGCTCGAATCAGCGCGTGAGGCGTGTGAGAAGCAGGAACGCAGTCTGCTGGGCAAGATTGCGCGCGCGATTCCTACGCCGGGATAAATGAACCTTAAATTGAATCTGCGGCAGAACCTTGTATTTGTCCGCCCGTACCAACCTTGTTCTGGGCTGTTTCAATTTTATCCTGATGTTATTTGACCCCATGTCCGCGTAATGCGAGCATGGGGTTGTCTTTTATGCCTATCAAATCACATGCGCAACTGGCATGCCCTGATGGGATACGGTAGCATGCAAAAATGTACTATACACAGTAGCACAACCCGAGTAGATGTACTTGCATATCCAAGCCCTCACAACGTACACTCCCAATCATTTCAAAATCATAATCAACCTGGGACTGAATCACCATGTCGAACCGAAAAACATCAAAACCCGCACCCATCTACATGACCCCAGCCTGTGCCCGAAGGTTGAAGGCTGAGCTCAAAGAGATCCTCTACGAGTTGCGACCCGAGATGGTGAATACAGCCGCCTGGGCTGCAGGCAACGGCGACCGGAGTGAAAATGCCGACTACCAATATGCCAAAAGAAAACTCAGACAGTATGACGGCCGGATACGTTTTCTGACCAAGCGCCTGGAGGCTGCAACCATCGTTGATCCGGTGGAGCAGCAGAAGATAGCCAACGGCAGAGTCCTGTTTGGCTGTACCGTCACTGTTGAAGACGAAGATGGAGAAGAGAAGGTTTTCAGTATTGTCGGCACCGATGAACTTGATCCCGCACGCGGTCACGTGAGCTGGGCCTCCCCCATTGGTCGCGCCCTGCTCGGAGCGTCTGAGGGTGACGTGGTCTCATTTACCGCCCCCGGCGCTCAAGCAGAACTTGAAATCATCAAGGTCGAATATAAAGACCTCGACTGAACCATTATAAAATCAGCGTAACATAAGGTGCTGCACCGTCTCGTTTCCAAACGGCAAAGGGGTGACCTATTAAAAGGCTGCTGTCGATGGCACAGACGTACCCCATAAACATTGACATACATTATTTCCCATCGTTAGCACATTCCGCTGAAAGCGGGCCACCTCGGGATTAGCATCGTTGAAAAAAGCACGAACGCACCGAAAAACCTCTCGGGAAAATTTCTTTTGTCGACCATCTGGAGCAGCTGACGGGATAGGTGCTGCACCCGGAAAAGCCCGGCCCGAAAAAGAAGGGAACGTAGAATTAAATATTCTGTCCCCGTAACTTCAAAATATTCTGTCCCCGTAACTTCCTGTCCCCGTAACTTCCCTGAATTCCCTGTAGCCTTACCGAAACGTTTCCCTCAAACCATCCTGCTGAATTCACAGCACAAAATACAGCACACAGCTTAACCATTCCATATCCAGCGCCGTCTCGAGGCATACAATCTAACAAAAAACACAAGTTCTGTTTACATGAACTGAACAATTATTTTGCAGAATCAATTTGCAAAGAATGTCGGGGGGAAAAAGAAGATTGGTGGCAACTTTTTCTTCTGATGCAATTAGTCTATCTCGAATGCCGCCAAAAATCCATTCAATAGGAAAACACAGGAGGAACAATGAAACGCTTCAACGTATTGCTGGCTGTCTGTCTGATGCTGTCTCTGGTCAGCCCTGCCCTGGCCGTGAATTTCGACTTTCATGGCGACTTCAACAACCGTTTTATGGTCTACACCAACCACATTGACTGGTTTAATAGTGAAAAAGGTTCGCTGCAGGATGGCGACGTCAATGAAAGCTTTGGTGAAATTAAATACCGCCTGTGGACCGAGGCCAGCAGCGACAACGATGCCATTAAGGGAGTCTACGCTGCCGAACTCGGTGGCATCCACTTTGGCGAGAAGAACTACAGTAAAGGCGGTGGCGGCGGATTTTCCGGCGATGGGGTCAACATCGAAACCCGCTGGGCCTATGTCGATTTTGAACTCGGACCGGGACGCACCAGAATCGGTCTCATGCCCATTGGCATCAACAAATATTTCTGGAAAGAAACCGTCACCGGTATCGACTACAAAGGCATGGTCGGCAACATGGAATATGAACTGGCCTGGCTGCGCGGTTACGAGCATGTCCCCAGCAGTGACGACGATGACAAGGAAGACCTCGACGCTCTGTATGCCCGCATCAATTTCAAACCGAGTAACGACATCAAAACAGGTCTGTTTGTAGTCTACCAGATGAGTGACGACGACGGTGCAGGTTCCGGCCTCGATCCGCGCAGCTACCGCATTAAAAAGCTCAAGGAAACAGACCTGAGCCTGGCCACTCTGGGTAACGACGGTAAAGCCAGCTTCGGTAACATGTTTATCAACTGGGACCTCATGTTCCAGACCGGTTCCATCGATAACTTCACCTTTGATGTCAACGAATACGTCAACGGTGCCTATGGTGTCGCCACCTCCTACACCGATGATATGGACGTCAGCGCCTACTTCGCTCACATCGATATCGGTGCTAAATTCAGCAACGCCAAACTGACATACACCTTCTGGTACGCTTCGGGTGACGACGATCCCACTGACGGCGACCTGGAAGCTTTTATCTCTACAGATGTCGACATCACGGACAGCATTGTCATCTTCGAAGGTAACTACTGTGACGATGACTACCACACCGAGAGCCCTTACCTGCTTGACAAGGGGATGATCTTAAACAAGCTGGCCCTCGACTACAAAGTCGACGACAGGCTGGAGGTTGGTGCCGCAGCGCTGTACCTCATGACAGCAGAAGAGATTGAGTACGCCGACAACAATGGCAATGTTCAGAAGGAAGACTCTCTGGGCTTTGAACTGGATGCCTATATCAAATATCAGCTCTTTTCCAGTACCGAGCTGGCCCTTAACGTTGGCTACCTTATGTCGGATGATGCCATCGACTTCTACGAAGTCAACAAAGACGGCAGTGCCGATGAGGACATTTTTGTTTCATCCGCCCGCCTGCGCTACAAGTTCTAAAATCTGTCATAGTTCCACTGAAAAAGCCGGAAAACTCGGCTTTTTCAGTGGATATCCCAACAGCATCACAGCAGGAGACTGTGATGTCTAACCAACCCATCCATTCTATGGACAGGAGGAAATAATGAAACACTGGAAAATCATCCCGGCTTTGCTGATAGTAACCCTGTTGCTGTCTTCTCAGGCATTTGCCGGTCTCTTCAGCGGGTACAAAGGTCCCCATGCCGGGCCTCAGTTTCACGGTCCCAAGTACATCTTCTACTTTATCGGTGACGGCATGGGCCTGCCCGTAACCACCGCTACCGAACACTACCTTGCCGCCGTACAGCAGGACGACAGCGTCAGCGGCGGTGTCAAAGAAGTTAAACTCACCATGAGCAGCTTTCCGGTTCAGGGGGTATCGACCACCTACGCCAATAACCGTTACATTACCGGGTCTGCAGCAGCGGTCACCGCTCTGGCCTGTGGCAAAAAAACCAGCATCGGCACCATCGGCATGGACGACGACGGCACAGCTACCTACACCAACCTGGGCGAGCTGGCAAAAGCCCAGGGTCGCAAAGTCGGCATCATCTCCAGTGTCTCCATCGACCACGCCACCCCGGCTGGATTCTATGCTCACGTCCCCAGCCGCAGCATGTACCACGACATAGATATGCAACTGGCCAATAGTGGTTTCGACTACTTTGGCGGAGGCGGCCTCAAGGCTCCTGAAGGTAATGACGGCAATGCACTGAGCGTGGCCGAGGCCAACGGCTACACCATTGCCACTACCTGGAATGAACTCAACAGTGTTGATCCAGGTCAGAAAGTCATTGCCTATGATGCCAACCTGCAAGACAGCAAAGCTCTGCACTACGAAATCGACCGTGTTCGCGATGCCGAAAACCATATCTCTCTGGCACAGTTTACCCGCCGCGCCATTGAGCTGCTCGACGGCGACAATGGTTTTTTCATCGTTGTTGAAGGAGGCAAGATCGACTGGGCCTGCCATGCCAACGATGCCAAAACCGCCATCATGGACACCATTGCCTTTGATGATGCCATTGCCGAAGCCGTTGCATTTATGAGCAGGCACCCGGAAGATACCCTGATTGTCGTTACCTCGGACCACGAGTGCGGCGGCATGACCATCGGCTTTGCCAACAACGGCTACGATACCGACCTGCAATTGCTTGAAGGGCAGACCATGTCATTCACTGATTTTGACACCTGGTTCGAAGACTACAAATCAACCAGCAGCGCTGCCGACATTGATGCCACTCTGTGGGGCAAGATCCAGGAAGCCTTCGGCATGAGCCAGAGCGACTTCACCGACTATGAAATCGCCAAAATCGAGACCGCCTACGACAACAGCATGGGGGGTTACACCACGGATTACGCCGAGGAAGACATGCTGCTCTACGGAAACTATGAGCCCTTGACTGTGACCTTGACCCACGTCATCAACAACAAGGCCAGTCTGGCCTGGACCAGCTACAGTCACACCGGAGTTCCCGTAAGCGTGTTGGCTACAGGTGCCTGTTCCGAAAATTTTGATGGTTTCTACGACAACACCGACATCGCCAAGAAGATTGCCCAGGCCATGGGAGAGTCTCTCTAGGAATTTCAGCGCATCACTGCAAAGACAATTCCGCATCCCCAGAAACACCAGTCAGGCGGCCTTCGGGCCGCCTGACTGTTTATGGAAAAAACAACAACCATGCTTATAAAAATGCCCTCCCGAGACCTGGCTTTAGTCGCTCTGCTCACCCTCATCTGTCTGGTTCTGGCATGGATGCCCAGTCCATGGGAAACGGGAAAAAAGGGGGAGACACGCCAGCTCAAAGCCCGTGTTCTTCAGGTTGACAATAGTGACCTGCACACCCAGCTAGTGGTGCGCACCGGCAGTCAAAGACTGCTTTTGGAGATCCTGGAGGGATCCTTTCGCGGTCAAAGAATTGAGGCCGAGAACTTTCTCCTGGGTAAAATGGAGCTTGATGAAGTTTATGCACAAGGCAATTTGGTACTGGTGGACGTGGGTGTCCGCGACGGAACCCTGTTCAAACCTCAGCTGCGCGGGCGCTACCGCCTGCACACCGAATGGCTCCTGGTCGGGCTGTTTGCCCTCATGCTCATCAGCGTCGCCGGGTGGACAGGCTTTAAAGCGTTGCTGAGCTTCTTTTTAGCTGGATTGCTGATCTGGAAGATAATGATCCCGGCGTTCCTGCTTGGCTATGATCCCATCCTGATAGCCCTGCTGGTGGTTGCCGCCCTGACAGCGGCCATCAGTTTTCTCATCGGAGGACTGACACGGCAGGGGGTTGTCTGTTTCCTCGGCGCCTTCAGCGGTCTGGCACTCACGGCCCTGCTTGCAGTTATATTTACCCGGGCCTTTCACATCCACGGAGCCGTGCGTCCCTTTGCCGAAACCCTCCTCTATTCCGGATTTTACCACCTGAACCTGTCGCGTATTTTCATTGCCGGCATCTTTCTCGCGGCCGGCGGTGCCGTCATGGATCTGGCTATGGATATTTCGGCCTCCATGCGCGAGGTGCTTATGAAGCAACCTGACATCAGCTTCTGGGCGCATGTCTCTTCGGGTATGCGCGTCGGACGAGCTGTCATCGGCACCATGACCACCACCCTGCTTCTGGCTTACTCCGGCGGCTACACCTTCATGCTGATGCTGTTCGTCGCTCAGGGGGTCCCCCTGACCAATGTATTCAACCTCAACTATGTTGCGGCAGAGGTTCTCAACACGCTGGTAGGCAGCTTCGGTCTGGTCACCGTCGCCCCATTTACCGCGCTGTGTGGCGGCTTCATCTATCGCCGTCACTGAGAGTCGCGACAGGGCACTCTGCATACACACCGACGAATACGGGATGTCCGGCTTGAACGCTGTCACCCACGATTCATCACATAAAATACCGGACGCCAGGATATACTAAGCGTAATAGTCCCAACATGGTAAGATTCTCTTTTCACAATGATGCGGGAGGATGGCACTACCATCCTCCCCAATTGTGTTTGTTGTTAATGATAGGCTGTAAAAAACATTAAGAGTTTTTTATCTCAATTTGTTTTACATCCGATTTTGGCAGCGCCTTTCTCGGCACGGTCACGGTCAATATGCCTTTTTTAAAGGTAGCTTTGATCTTGTCCTGATCTGCATCTTCTGGAAGGGAAAGTACCCGCTGAAAGGCGCCGTAGGAACGTTCCATCCGATAGTAATTCTTTTCTTTCTCCTCTTTTTCCTGCTTCTTTTCACCACTGATAGTCAGAGTGTCATTAACAATTTCCAACTTGACATCCTTCTCATCCACACCGGGGATCTCAACAGTTATCGTATACTCTTTGTCTGTGGCACCTAAATCAAGAGTAGGCTTCAAAATGTTTTCACCCAGTTGCGAAAACAGGGGTTGACTGAACCCGCGAAAAGCCTGATCAAAAAGCCGGTCAAGTTCATTATGAAACTGCTGCAGCGGATGAGTTGATGCGCCACCCTGCTCTACGGCATTCTGGCGTTTCACCGGCACCATTCCGCCTGCACCTTCCTCTTCCTTTTTGAACCAATTCCACGGAACCAATTTTTTAATGTCCATCTTTTTAATCTCCATCGCTTGTCCTCCACTTAGTTTATTATAGTATTGTTAAATGACCTGTACTAAAAATAATGTGGATTATTGCTATGTCAAGAGGGGAGGATAAAAAGCCTGAAAGTCAAAACTTATGGCACTGTCAATCTCCAAACATAACACTTGATGGCGTCGCAAAAACTCACCGACTGCAGCCCCAGTGCAAAAACTGTCGTAATTGTCTCTCTGCTTCGACATATGTATGAGATGTTACATGCAACATCTCTACAGAGACTATCACACGCCTTGCATTTGGCGCTTTTTGCTTAGCCATCTATTTTGATACTTTTTGCAAAAGCATCACACTTTGACTCCCCCTTCTCTATCGCAGCTATTCCCCCTCAGCCTTTTCAAACGCCGCCTGCGCACCCTGATGGTCACCCAGGCGTGTCCGTGCCTGACCGATAATCTGCCAGTTCTGTGCTCGCTGATTCTTATCTGTGCCCGAAAGGATATTGGCTTTTTTAGCAAGGTTTTCAGCCTCGCGATACTGCCCCTGCTGCAGGCGCACACGCGCCAGTTCCTGCCACAATTCGGGGTTCTGCGGTTCGATGCGCAGAGCGCGCTCCAGGGATGCCCCCGCCATATCATGCTTTCCTGCGGCGGATTGGCTGCGCGCTGTATCCAACAGGCTGATGACTGCCTCGTTGCGGGATGGGGGTGGCGGCTCAGTGATATCCGGCTGGAGAGTGGCGCACCCAGCGAGCAGGAGTATCACGGCATATACTAAATAACGCTCAATCTTTTTCATCGTCGAAATATCCTCTTAAACCAGTTTTTAAGCGATCTCTTTTCTGCCTTCTGCGCGCACGGCACAGCCTGCTGCGGTGCGGACCCGGAGATAAACGGGATTAGAATGGCTCCGGGGCAATCAGCTGCGCTGCGTAACCCTGAGGACTGATCGATCCACACGTGTTCGATATTATTCCCTTGCGGCACTGTTAGCGGCGTGAGATTCAGGTTGGCCATCATGCGGCCCCAGAGCGTCATGGCGCCACTGGCGCCCGTAAGGCCGGATGATTGGTTATCATCGCGTCCGATCCACACCACGCCGAGGCGATCCCCGGTGAAAGCGGCGAACCAGCTGTCACGAAAGCCATCCGAGGTCCCGGTTTTACCCGCAATGTCCAGATTGGCGGGAAGATATTGCTTCAGGCCTCTTGCAGTGCCTTCGCGCACCACGTCCTGAAGCGTCCGCGTCAGGAGATACAGCGGCGCGGGATCAACCGCCTGTTCGATATTGAGCGGATAGCGCTGCAGTGTCGTCCCTTCCGGCGTCAGAACTTCGCGGATGGCGCGCAGCGGCGTGCGAAAACCGCCCCCGGCCAAGGTTTGATACACCTGCGTGACCTCCAGAGGGCTGAATTCATTGGCCCCCAGAAGGCTGGAGGCAAACGCGGGAACCGCCCTTTCAATCCCCAGACGGCGCAGATTAGCGAGCACGTGGGAAACACCCACATCCAGCCCCAGACGCGCGGTGGAAACATTATACGAGTGAATCAGGGCATCACGCAGCATCACTTCACCGTGAAACTGGTGATCATAGTTTTCCGGCTCCCAATCTGCAGTGCCGTTCTGCGCGTAGACCAGGGGGGAGTCATCCAGCATGGTGGCCAGGGTGTATCTGCGCGGCTGCTGCAACGCTGTGAGGTAGACCACGGGCTTGATCAGAGAACCGATGGGGCGCCTGGCATCGAGGGCGCGGTTGAATCCTTTGCTTCGAGGATTCCGCCCCCCGACTACAGCCTGAACCTCGGCATTCTGGGTGCTGGTGACCAGAACCGCCGCCTGCAGGGAATTGGCCGCCTGCGCATATTTCTTTTCCAACTGGGCCAGCTGCCTGGTCAGGGCACGTTCAGCCGCAAGCTGGACCTGAGGATCGAGAGTGGTAAAAATCTGCAGGCCCTCGGAGCGCAGATCTTCATCACGATAATCGCGCTGCAGCTGGCGATGGACGAGATCCAGAAACGCCGGGTAGGCTGATGTTCCGCGCGGCGGGCGCTCAACAACGTCCAGCGGCGCTTTTTGCCCTGCAGCCAACTGCTCTTCGCTGATGAAACCTTCGCGCGCCATAAGCTCCAACACCAGGTTGCGCCGCTCCAGAGCGCGCTGGGGCTGGGTGCGGGGGTTGTAAAAGGACGGTCCTTTGAGCATCCCTGTCAGCAGAGCCGTGTCAGCGAGGCCGAGATACGTCAGGGGCTTATCAAAAAAATACCTGCTCGCAAGACCGAACCCGTGGATGGCGCGGTTCCCATCCTGGCCCAGGTAGACTTCATTGATATAGGCTCCGAGGATCTCATCTTTGGTGTAATGAAACTCGATCAGAAGCGCCATCAGCATTTCCGTGATCTTGCGCCGCATGGTACGTTCAGGCGTGAGGAAGAAATTTTTAGCCAGCTGCTGGGTGAGGGTACTTCCCCCCTGAACATTTCCGCTCGCCGTGGCGAAAAGCGCGCGTGCCAGCCCTTTCGGATCGACCCCGTGGTGGGAGTAAAAACGCCTGTCCTCCACGGCGATCAGCGCATCGATAAGGTGCCGGGGCACATCCTGGAGCTGCACCAGGAGGCGGTCTTCGTTATTGCCGGGATAAATCCCCCCGATCAGGATCGGCTCGAGGCGCACAAGCCCCAGGCTGCTCGATTGGGAACGATCTACCAGTTCCTTTACCTGTGCGTCAGTAAAGCGAATCCTTAAGGGAAGCGAGGGCTGGGCTCCATCACCAAAAACAAACGGACGCGAAACCAGCTCAACGCTCTGGCCCTGCACCCTGAAGGTGCCCGGCTTTTCAGCTTCGGGGGTTTCGCGGTAGCCGAGCATCGACAGCTCGGCAAGAAGCTGCGCCGGGGTCAGCTTCAAGCCGGGATAGAGCTCCAGCGGTCGGGCATAAACCCTGGCGGGGAGCTGCCAGCGTTTACCCTCAAAACGCTCCCGCACGACAGAATCGAGATGGAAGATAAACCCCAGCGCCCCCAGCAGGGCTGCGAGAGCGAGAAGGAGAAAGATAAATTTCCTGCTCAATTTTTTACGCTTACGTTTATGTTTAGCCATACTGCCTCAGAACCTCTATAACGTGCGTTGCGACAGACACAGGGCAAACCTGATTTGGTCGGCAGCGCTTAGCCTTATTTATGCTCAGAAGGGCAAAAGCCCAGCGCGTCGAGTATATTACCCGCCCCCGCCCGGAGCAACCGGAATGGGGAAATTCTTTCCGGTTTACCCTTCCCGGGCAAATTCTGCTAGGGTTGAAGCGCTGCCGGTGTTCCGGTGTCATTTATTTAACCCATTCGAGATTCTTGCAAAAGTAGTCATCCTCGTGAAAACGGGGATCCAGTTTTTGGGTCAGACCCGAGATCTTCTGGATTCCAGCCTACGCGGGAATGACGGGCACTGAGTCTTCAGCTTTTTGCAAGAGGCTCACAACACCACAATTTGTGCCTTGAGAATGTAGGTTAAAATAGAACCTATACTGCTTGTATATCTGTGATATACTTGTATATCACTTGCTGGGCAAAGGAGGAAGATATGCTGGCAATTCGCTTACCGGAAGAGATTGAAAGCAGGCTCGAAGAACTTGCAAAGGCAACAGGTCGTACAAAAACCTTCTATGCACGTGAAGCAATTCTTGAACACCTGGACGACCTTGAAGACTTGTATCTGTCGGAGCAACGCCTGATTGATATCCGCTCAGGCAAATCTAAAACAATTCCTATTGAAGATGTAATGAGAAGCTATGGGATGGAAGATTGAGTTTGATGAAAACGCCGAGCGTGAACTGAAAAAACTCGATCCGCAAATTGCAAAGAGAATCCTTGCCTTCCTTTTCAACAGAGTCGCCCCTCTTGAAAATCCCCGCAGTATCGGCAAAGCGCTGAAAGGCTCAAAGCTGGGCAGTTTCTGGAGATACCGTGTAGGAGATTTCCGAATCGTCACATACATAGAGGATGATGTTTTGCGTGTACTTGTTGTACGAGTTGGCAACCGCAGGCAAGTATATCGGAGATAGCACCGGGGATATCTATACAATGCGAGTGACATAAGTAGCATCAACACCATAAACATTGATATTCTTATTAGAAAAACGGCTTCAAATTCTCCCCCGGCTGGTTCTGCTCTTCTAGCATCTCCAGGCACGCCCGCACCAGCGCCCCCTGCTCACGGCTGCGGCTGGTTATAATGCTCAGCTCACGTTGCAGGGCAAGATCGGTGTTGACCGCAGCCACACGCCCGAGTTCAAGTTCCGTTTCGAGCGCCAGACGCGAGAGGCAGCTTACCCCCAGCCCCGCCTGCACCGCCTTTTTGATGGCCTCGGTATGCCCGAGTTCGAGGCGATGTTCCAGTTCGGTGGCGGCAAGGCCCATGGCGGCCTCGAACACCTCGCGCGTTCCCGAGCCGGGCTCGCGGATAATCCAGGTTTCAGCCAGAAGCTCATCTTTCCCCACCATCGACATATCCGCCCACGGATGTTGCGGAGCACACACCACCAGGAGCTCATCCTCACGCCAGAAGGTGCACTCCAGTTCCGGAGCATGACACGGCCCTTCGATCAAACCGATGTCCAATTCCCCCGCCACAACATCCCGCGCTATCATTTCGGTATTCCCTACATGCAGCTGCACTTCCGCCTGCGGATAGCGGCGGGTAAACTCCCCCATGAGCAGAGGAAGCAGGTAGTTGCCGATGGTGGTGCTCGCGCCGATCTGCAGCTGGCCTACCGGTTCATCCCAGGAGGTATCCAGCATGCGGTGCAATTCCTCAACCTGATGCAGGATCTCGCGCGCCCGGGGCAGAAGCATCCGCCCCTTTTCATTCAGATGCAGGGTGCGCCCGCTGCGGTGAAACAACGCGCTGCCATGATACTCCTCCAGCTGCGCCAGCGCCATACTCACCGCCGCCTGGGTAAGGCCAATTCGCTGTGCTGCCGCAGTTACATGTCCGCACTCCGCCACCTGCACAAATATTTCCAGCCGTCTCAGAGTCAGCACCGATCCACCTTAAAAGCGGGATAATTCATCCGCCCCATGCATAAATATAATTTATGTTTTTATAAAATATTTTCGATTTTTATTTATACTAACCGGGTGCTAAAGTCAACCCATCGTTTGCATTTCCTATCTAACATACGAGGGGGGTTTTTATGCACACAACATTCAACCACAGCTACACAAAAGCGATATATGTCATCGGCATTGCATTCTGCCTCGTTCCCGGGGTCAGCCCTGCCCTCGCACTTGGGATCGGGATTGTCTTCGGTCTCATGGGGATAAATCCCTGGCCGCGCCACAGCGCCCAGGCGAGCAAAATACTTTTGCAGAGCGCCGTAGTCGGGCTTGGCTTCGGCCTGCCCCTGCAGCAGGTATGGAACGTCGGGCGCGCATCATTCGGCATAACCCTAGCGGGTATCCTTCTAACCCTGGGGTTGGGTTATCTGTTTGGGCGCTTGCTGCATATCCCTAAAAATACTGGTATTCTGGTAGCATGCGGAACCGCCATCTGCGGCGGCAGCGCCATCGCCGCCATTGCCCCGGCGATAAAGGCTGAAGATGACGAATCCGCCATTGCTCTGGCAACAGTATTCACCCTCAACGCTGTAGCCCTCGTTCTGTTCCCCGTGGTGGGACACCTCTTTCACCTGGGACAAAACGAGTTCGGTACCTGGGCCGGGATGGCTATCCACGACACCAGCAGTGTTGTAGGCGCCGCCGCCAGCTATGGCAAGGATGCGCTTGAACATGCCACCACGGTAAAATTGACCCGCGCCCTGTGGATTGTCCCTGTAGCTTTCGCCGTCGGCAGCCTGAATCGGAGCAAAAGCCGCACCCGCGTCCCCATGTTTATCCTCCTGTTCATTGCTGCAGCAGCAATCCACACTCTGCTGCCCCAGGCACACCAGCTCTGGAGCTGGATAAGTAACAGCGCAAGGCAGCTTCTGGTACTGAGTCTGTTCTTTGTCGGCACCGCCCTCACCCGTGAGCTGTTGCGCAAAGTGGGGCCACGCACCTTTATCCAGGGGACAGCGCTGTGGCTCTGCATAAGCGGACTGACCCTCATGGGGATACTCGGAGGAGTGATCTGAAACGGGAATAATTATTACACGATGATTACTCAACGATTGCGGTATTTTCTCCGGATCAGTAACATGACCCGGAACGCTAAGAACGGCCTTCTGTTAAGGGGAAACGGGAAATGGGGAGAATATTCCATATTATACAGCGCTGGTGGGGCATTATTACCCTGCTGGCCTTTGTGGCAATTACCCTGTTGTCATTATGGCCTGCAGCAGCCCTGCCTGCGGTTCCCGGCAGCGACAAAACCCATCACTTTATCGCCTACGCTGTGCTGATGTTACCTGTTGCCTTACGCCAGCCACGCTACTGGATGATCCTCGGAATATTCTTTGTTGCCTAGAGTGGCATGATTGAATTGATTCAGCCGTATGTGAACCGTTACGCCGAATGGCAGGATATGCTTGCGAATACAGGCGGGATTATCATCGGTCTTGTAAGCGGGATATGGATAAAAGCCACTTCTACCTGAGCCCCTTCTGTCTCGCCCAATTCCCGCTTATTCAATTTTTTTGGCACACAATCACATGCTTATTTTTACCCCGATGCAGTGGCGAGCTCCCCATAATGGTAAAACCGTTATCTTCAAGGAGTTGCCGCAGCTGCTTACGCGTAAAAATCTGTTTATGCCCGAAGCGTTTTTCTGAATAGAAACTGTTGAGCATTGATGAATTACGCCCGCCGGTTATGCGGTACGACCAGGTGCTGAGACGATAGGAAAGGGATTCGCGCGCCGGGGTATCCAAAAACAAATGGCCGCCCAGCTTCATTACCCGCCCTATAGCTGCAATGGTTTGCGCAGGGAAGTTAACATGCTCCAGGGTATCCCACAGGGTAACGACATCAAAGTGGCCGGGAAACCCCTGTTGCCAATACGCGCTGTCAACAAGTTTATGACGTGGGCTGATGTTATAGCGGGTGCGGCAAAACTGGCGCAACAGCGCTTGAGGTTCGATAGCGCTTACCCTTGCCTCAGCATGCTGGAGCAGAGATGGGAACACTCCCGCCCCACAGCCGACATCCAGACATTTCAGGCCCGCCATATCGGTAAATTGACGCACAAATTCGAAGTTGAGATGCATCTGGCTGGTGTTTTGCTCCAACCGGCTTTCAATAAAATCGATTTCGTTGCCTGTCAGGCTGCGCCTGTCTGTTTCCTCATCCTCAAGTTCATCCAGAATATCGGTGGAGTGGAAATCACAGTCAGGGCACACTTAGAGCAGCATGTTCCTGAGATGGTATTTCGGTCTGCTGTTTTGCCTGCCACAACATTTACACTGGCTGAAATCGTACACTTCTATCGCCCTCATCCTTGCTGCGCTTAGTTTTAAGATTTAATACTCAACTTTCGACAGGCTAAAGGTCAAGTGGATAAAGGGGTGGCACAAATAAAAAAAGGGACCAGCCGCTAAGGCTAACCCCTTGAATTTATTGGCGCGCAATGCAGGATTCGAACCTGCGACCTCTAGCTCCGGAGGCTAGCGCTCTATCCAGCTGAGCTAATTGCGCATGCGCTCGACTGTATAACGTATCCGCGGCGGAAACGCAACTGGTAATCTATCCCGGCACGTATGGATTCAGGCTGAATTGCAGAGAGAGGAGAAAAACTCCGCTTCGGCGGCGCGCACATCCTCGGGGATATCTTTTCCGGCCTGGCAGGCCATTTTCAACGTATGCAGATACATGGCTCTGGCATAGTTTACCCCCACCTGTTCCAGGGGTTTATCGCGCCCGGCGATGATGTGGCCTTCCCAGGAGATCATGCTACCACCGCAGTTGCACAGTTCCACACATTTATCCCAGGTAAGATGCCACAGCTCCGGAGCTCTGTTTGATTTAACCCAGGTTTTGAAATCGGGCTTTTTTTCCTGCAACTCGTCCTGAGCCCATAAAAAACCCTGTACACCCTCTTCTCTCATCTACAATCCAGTACTCCACCGTCATCAATTCATGCCAGGGGCGTTCGGTTTCTGTCCCGGCACCCGGGTTTACATGTGTCGACCTTATGGTAATATTTCAAGTGGAATGTCTCTACCAAAGATCCCTGTTTTGCAACATCCATAAAAACAGAAAATTAATGCAAACGGAGGTTTATTATGCGCACAAACAACGGCCAGGGCAACAGAAACGATAAGCTGATCAAAGAGGAGATCCATGACCCTTACATGAAACGGAGCAAACCCGTTTCTCCCACCGTTTGTCCGGAATGTGGAGCGGTGTTCATCAACGGCAGATGGCAATGGCTCGACAGGGTTGAGCCTAACGCCAATCAGGAACTCTGCCCGGCGTGCCAGCGTATCCGCGATAATGTTCCTGCCGGAATACTCACCCTCAAAGGGGATTTTCTCAGTGCGCACCGGGATGAAATCATGCGCCTGATTGAAAACAAGGTGGAGGTGCAGAAGGCCGACCATCCGATGAAACGCATAATGACTCTGGAGGAGGCTGAAGACGGCAGCACCATCGTCACCTTTACCGACACCCATCTGCCCAGAGGCGTAGGGCAGGCAATTCAGAGCGCCTACGGTGGCGACCTCGAAATTCAGTACCCTGAAGATGCACAAATTGTGCGGGTATACTGGGAGCGCCAAGCCTGATGGCATCGAGACTATCATGTATTCAGCCATGAATGCCGCAGTGAATTTCCGCGGCATTCATGTTCTGCCATCCATTCTTATCTATCGCACCCGTCCGGCGGTGATTCTTGCAAAACACGCCGCACTCATCTACACTCGATCCTGTGCAAATATTTTGTAAAGTTATCCAGGCAAAAAACGTTTGAAACTTTTCATCCCACTGACAGCGCAAATCCTGAGATACCGTTCAGCGAATATACCGACGTGATTGGATGTGGATTAATTGTTTTTCACCCTTTGATTTATGGGAGCCGGATCAGTGAATACTTCAGCAGACCAACAGGAAATCGTATGCGAATTCAAGGATAAGTTGAACCAGGTTCGAGTTCTGTTTTCTAAGGAAATTCCGGATTCTGAGGAACTCTCCCGGATTGAGTCCTTTATTGAGCTGCTGCTTGACAATGCTGTCCCCGCGGATCTGGCTCAGCTTGAAGTACCCGCGCTTAAAAAGCTGTGCCGGGATATAGTCAGCCATATCAATGAACGTAAAGGTGAACTCGGGGTCTGGTTCTTCCCTGTTCAGCGTCAGGATCAGGGGATACTGGTATGCAGTTGCAAAGAAGCCCCGTTTCTGCTTGATTCCCTGTTGCTGCTGTTGCGCCGCCAGCGCCTGTGCTGGCAGGTAATAACCCATCTGCGCCTGAAGGTAACCCGTGACGGCGATGGGAATATCAGTTCCTTAAAGGATGCAAAGCTGGGGATAGCCAACGAATCCCTCCTTATTGTCCAGAGTGAGGGCACGGCCGGATCGGATGAAATGCTGGAGAATATCCATCACGTCCTGGCGGATGTGCTGCGTGTTGCCAATGATCGCGATGCATTGCAGAAAACCCTTGGAGACCTGCAACCTGAGGCTGAAGCAGCCGGTTACGCCAGTTTCTGGCGCTGGCTTACCGACGATAACTTTGTCCCCCTCTCTTACCGCCAACTTAAATTGACAACCCTGGATGACAGCCCCGGAATAGAGCTGGTGGAAGGAACCGAGCTGGGGATATCTGTGGATCCAGCGTATAACCGCCTCACCTCGCCACAGAAATACACCCACTGCGATGCGCGCCTCCAGGCGTGCATAACCCAGAAGGACACCCTGGCAGTAACCCAGAGCGGCAAACCCAGCCCTGTCTGGCGCGATGAGCTTCTGACCTATATCTCCCTGCGGGGGAAAAACAACCGTGGAGAAGAGATAGTCCACGATATTGCCGGACTCTATACCCAGCATTCGCGTGGAACGTCAGCACTGGATATTGCTGAACTGCGCACCAAGGTGAAACAGGCTCTGACCGGCCTGGGGATAGCACCGGAAAGTTATAACTACCGCAAAACTCAGGATCTTCTTGCAACCTTCCCTATCACCGAATTGTTCTTCCTTAGCCTGGAACAACTCCAGGTGATTATTAAATCTCTGCTGTTTTTCCACCGCTCCAGTGTGCGCACCGTCATGCTGGATCACGATTACGGGCGCCTCAATCTGCTTCTTATCATACCGCGTTCCCTGAATCCGAGTGCAGATTTCTCTTCGCTTGAATCCTACATGAAGCGCCTGTGTTCAGCGGATACTCTGAGCTCACGTATCCTGCATCTGGATGCCGAACATTTCATCGTCCAAGTGCAGCTCATCGGCGCGGAGATAGAATCCAACCCCGACCTGGCAGTGCTCAGCGAACGCCTCACGGAAAAACTGCGCAGCTGGGAACAGAAACTGCGCCAGGAGCTGATCCTGCTTAAAGGAAGTAAAAAAGGGATGGAGTTGTGGCAGATATACCGCCACGCCTTCTGCACCAACTACCGCGCGCGGGTTTCGCCGAAAATGTGCATCAACGATATCAACATGCTTGAGCGGGTGCGCGAAGACAGGCAGGAACACATCAATATGTGGAAGTCACCCCACTCCGATCTGCGCTGTTTCCTGAAATTTTACAGCACCACGCATGATTATCTCAATGAACTCATGCCCCTGCTCGTCAATCTCGACCTCACTATCAGTGAAGAGGTTGACTTCATCGTGCGCCTGCCTGAATCCAAAATCTACATCAAGAGTTTCAGCGTGCTGAACCAGCTCCCCGATGGTGCGGATCTGCTCAATCTCAAAAACAACCTGGTCGATACCCTGGTTGCGGTGCGTCAGGACCGCGCCGAGAATGACTATCTGAATCGTCTGGTGGTCCGCACCGGAATGGACTGGCAGCAGATAGATGTGTTTCGTACCTACCGCAACTACTATTTTCAGCTTGGCTCTCCGTTTACCAAGCGTACCGTGGCGTTTGCCCTCATCAACCACCCGCGTGCAACCAACGCCCTTTACAGCTACTTCGAAGCCCGTTTCAAACCCGAAGATAAATGGACCGACCCCATGACACGCGAGGAGGAAGCTCTCTCGCCGGCGCGCATGGAATTGATAGAGAGCCTCAACGAGGTAGACAACATCAACGAAGACCGTATTCTGCGCACCATGTTCAACCTCATCGACTCCACAGTGCGCACCAACTTCTTTGTGCGCCGCAACATGGAAGACTACTTCATCTCCATCAAGATCAGTTCCATCGGTATTTCCGAAATGCCGGCGCCGCGTCCGATGTTCGAGGTATATGTCCACAATGCAGACATGGAGGGGATTCATCTGCGTGGTGGCAAGGTCGCGCGCGGCGGTATCCGCTGGTCGGATCGCCCGGATGACTTCCGCACCGAGATTCTGGGGCTGATGAAAACCCAGATGACCAAAAACACCCTGATTGTACCAGTGGGCTCAAAAGGTGGATTTGTGGTTAAAACCCCCTTTGAAGAGCGTGAAGCCGGGATGGAGCTTTCAAAGCGCGCGTATCAGACCCTGATGCGCGGCCTGTTGGATCTGACCGACAACCGCAAAGGTGGAGACATTATAACCCCTGAAAATATCGTATGCTACGACGAACAGGATCCGTACCTGGTGGTAGCGGCAGACAAGGGTACCGCGCACCTGTCGGATACGGCCAACGCCATCAGCGCCGAATACGATTTCTGGCTTGATGACGGTTTTGCCAGCGGCGGTTCGCAGGGATACGATCACAAGGAGCTCGGGATTACCGCACGCGGAGCATGGGTAAGCGTACAGCGCCATTTCCGCGAAATGGAAATCGACATTCAGAATGAGTACTTTACCGTGGTGGGGATCGGAGATATGAGCGGCGATGTGTTCGGCAACGGCATGCTCCTTTCTGAACACATCAGACTGCTGGCAGCCTTCAACCACCGGCATATATTCCTCGACCCTGATCCGGATCCGGCGCGCAGCTTTACCGAACGCAAACGCCTGTTTGAACTCCCGCGCAGCGGCTGGAATGACTATAACTCCAGCCTGATCTCTCAGGGAGGCGGGGTATTTGAGCGCCACGCAAAAGACATCCCCCTTTCACCCGAGGTACAGAAATGGCTGGGTGTACGTCACGCTTCCGTGGATGGAGACACTCTGATTCAGATGCTTCTTCAGGCCCCGGTGGATCTGCTGTGGAACGGCGGCATCGGTACCTATGTCAAGCACTCGCAGGAGAGCAACGCCGATGTCGGAGATCGCGCCAACGACAACGTACGTGTGGACGGCAACAGACTCAGAGCCAAAGTGGTCGGAGAAGGGGGCAACCTCGGTTTCACCCAGCTGGGGCGCATCGAATACGCCCTCAACGGCGGACGCATTAACACCGACGCCGTGGACAATTCCGGCGGGGTAGACTGCTCCGACCACGAAGTCAACCTCAAAATTTTCATGCAGTACCTCAAGGAACAGGGACAGATAGGCAGCGCTGAAGAACGCAATGCCCAGTTGCAGAACCTCACTGATGCAGTATGTGATTCAGTTCTGCGCAATAACTACACTCAGAGCCTGGCACTGTCGCTGGATCAGATTCGCAATAATGAAGAAGTGGAGGTATTCAGCGATCTCGCCACCCGCCTGGAGGAGATCGGCCTGCTGAACCCTGAGAGCGAGGCGCTGCCAAAGGCAAAAGAGGTGCTGGGGCGTAAGCAGGGCTACACCCGCCCTGAACTGGCGATTCTTCTCGCCTACAGCAAGATGAACATGTACAACGACCTGCTCGATTCGGACTATCTCGACAGTGAATTCGCCCTTGGATTTCTCGAAGAATACTACCCGCAGGAGCTGCGCGCCAGATACGCCGACTATCTGCACGGACATCCACTGCGGCGCGAAATCATCGCCACCATGATAACCAATCACATTATCGATCAATCCGGGGCGACCACGTGCTTTCGCCTCGCCAGACGCCACAACACCGAACTTATCGATGTGGTGCCGCAGTATCTCATTTACGACCGTATCCTCAAAGGCCCGGAGCTGCGAACAAAACTGTATGCCCTCGACAATAAAATGCCTGCAGATGAGCAGTATACCCAGCTGCTGAACCTGGAAAAAGCGCTGGCAACCATGTGCGACTGGGCCATGCGTCAGGGAAATTGCGCCGATCCTGCATGTATCCCCGCGATGCAGGAATATCTGCGTGAATACCGCACCATACTCAGCAGTATTTTGAACGCGGAACAGTGGCAGGAGTGCCGCGCTCAGGCGAAAACACTTACCAGCTACGGACTCGATGATGACACCGCCATGGAGTTGATCTCTCTGCCCTGCCTGGAGAACTTCATCCCCCTGGTGCAACTGCAGGAAAAAACCGGCGAGCAGCTCTACCCGCTGGCGGAAACCATGGCCGAAGCGATGCAGCATATACAGCTTGACGCCATTCTTGCCGGTATCGATCAGGTTCCTCTGCGCGATCGCTGGGACAGACGCAGTAACCGCCTGCTCAAAAGCAGGTTCCAGCAGGAGATATTCTCGCTTATTGAAGAGGTGATGCGTAACTACAACGGCAATATCGACAGCCTGATATCCAGACAACGTCCCGCATTCATGCGGTTTAAGCGCTATCTAAAAATGCTGAGCGAAAAAAGCCACGCAACCTTCCATCCCTACATGGTAATCCTGGATCATCTACAGAAGATACTGCAATAGCTTTATTTACCCTCAACTACAACGGAAATACTGATATGCCTAAACAAAAAACAGTTATTGACATACAAAAACTCTATAATGAAAACACTAAAATCACAGTGCTGACTGCATATGACTACCCCTTTGCCCGCATTATGGATGAAGCGGGGATCGATATGATTCTCGTGGGCGACTCTCTGGGCAGCACCGTAGCCGGTTACGACACCACCCTGCCGGTGACCATGGAAGAAATGCTCTACCATACGCGCTATGTGGTGCGCGGCACCAACAGCGCTCTGGTAATCAGTGATATGCCTTTCATGTCATATCAGGCCGATGTACGCGATGCGTGCCTCAACGCCGGGCGCTTGGTCAAGGAAGGGGGTGCCCACGCAGTTAAACTCGAAGGCGGCGAAAATATCGCCGAAACAATCGCCGCTATAGTCAATATGGATGTTCCCGTGGTGGGGCACATCGGCCTTACCCCGCAATCGATCCACCGCATGGGGGGATTCAAGGTTCAGGGGCGTAAGGATGAGCAGGCCAGGCAGCTCCTCGCCGATGCGAAGGCCGTCGAGGAAGCTGGTGCCTTCGCCCTGACCCTCGAGGGGATTCCCGCCTCGCTGGCCAAAGAGATAACCGCAAGCATCAGCATCCCCACCATCGGCATCGGCGCCGGGCCTGACTGTTCCGGGCAGGTACTGGTGATCCACGATATCCTCGGCTTATGTGAGAAATACTCGCCCAAGTTTGTCAAACGCTATGCGGATATATCCGAAATCATCCGCACCAGCGTAGACAGCTATATCCGTGATGTGCGTGAGGGCGCATTCCCCGCAGCCGAGCACTGTTTCAAATAGCATGTGAAAGGATAAACTCATAATGGAAACCATTCGCCAGGTGGATGCGATGCAAAAACGCGCCCTTGCTCTCAGGGAGGCAGGGAAGCGGATCGCCTTTGTGCCCACCATGGGTTATCTGCATGAAGGGCATCTGTCGCTGGTGCGTGCCGCCCGCACCCACGGTGATGTGGTGGTGCTCTCCATCTTCGTGAATCCCACCCAGTTCGGAGCCGGAGAGGATTTTGAAAGCTATCCGCGCGACCTCGGGCGCGACAGTACCATGGCCCGGGATGCAGGAGTGGACATCATCTTTGCACCGGAAGCCGCAGACATGTATCCTGCGGGTTACGCTACCACTGTCCACGTGGAGGGGATCACCGAAACCCTGTGTGGGGCCAGTCGTCCGGGGCATTTTGTCGGGGTTACCACAGTGGTAAGCAAACTGTTTGGCATTGTACAGCCCCATGCCGCCCTGTTCGGGATGAAGGATTTTCAACAGCTCGCGGTGGTGCGGCGCATGACCATGGATCTGAACATGCCCGTTGAAGTCGTCGGCATACCCATTGTGCGCGAGGATGACGGCTTGGCCATGAGTTCACGCAACAAGTATCTGAGTCCGGAAATGCGCTCTCAGGCTCTGGCGTTGGCGGATGCTATGCGCAGCGCGATCGCAGCCGCCCTCAAGGGGGAAAGCAGTGCCGCAGAACTGATCACCATGGTGAAGCAGCGCATTGAACAGGAAAAAGATGCGCGCATCGACTACGTGGAAATCTGCAACGATACCAGCCTGAAGCCGGCCTCCAGGGTGGATGAGCATTCAGTTCTGCTTCTGGCGGTGTTTTTCGGTTCCACCCGCCTTATCGACAACCACTATCTTATGCAGCCTCTGGACTGATGAACATCCATCTGTATCGCAGTCGTTACCTTGTACCCATTGAAGCAGATCCCCTGAAAGACAGCGCTCTGGCGGTAAAGCACGGGCGTATTGTGGCTCTTGGCAGACATGCGGAGCTGGAGCGCCGTTTTCCCCATGCTCCCAGTACCGATTTCGGCGATTCCATCCTTCTGCCGGCTCTGATCAACGCCCACACCCATCTGGAGCTCAGCCATTTCCCGCAGTGGCAGCAACAGAGTGAGTCCTGCATCCACGCCAGGGAAACCGAGGGATATCGTGGCTTTACAGACTGGATTCTCCACCTGATCAGGATCAAGCAACAACTCGGGCGCGATGCCGAAATATACCGCAGCGCATGGCATACCGGCCTGCATCTGGCGCAGTGCGCCGGAACCGGGTACATCGGTGATATCCTTACCACTCCGGAACTCAGCGAAACCGCAGCCGGATCTCTGCCCGGTCGCAGCTTCGTCGAAATCATCGGCCAGGATCCTGCTCAGGTTCACGCCCGTCTCCAACATCTGGAACACTGGATGGAGCACGCACCGCACGCCCTGTGGGGCGCCGCCCCCCATGCGCCCTATACCCTGAGTCAGGACATGCTTAAACTCTGCTTCAGAACCGCCACCGCCCACAAGCTGCCCAGCTCCATCCACCTGGGTGAATCGGATGAAGAGGTTGAACTTCTCACCGCGTCTGCCGGACCTATGGCTGAAAAACTCTATCCGTATGTGCACTGGGAACACTATCTGGATCCACCGCGGCGCATGCGCCCCCTGGAGTGTCTGCAAAACGCCGGAGGCCTGCGCCCCGACACCCTGCTGGTACATGGAGTACATCTCAATCAGAACGAGATCAAAGCCGTAGCTGCGAGCGGAGCCAGCGTAGCCCTGTGTCCGCGTTCCAATTCACGCCTGCACTGCGGCAAGGCCCCGGTCAACGCATACCTGGATGCCGGGGTCAATCTCGCCCTCGGCACTGACAGCCTCGCAAGCAACAGTTCCTTATCGATCTGGGATGAAATGGCTTTTGCACTTCAGTGGTTTGATGGAGACCTTGCGCCGAAGCAGCTTCTGGATATGGCTACCCGGGGCGGCGCCCGGGCACTCGGCCTGAATGATGACGGCACTCTTGCACCAGGCAGGCGCGCCACCTTCGTGGTTGTATCCCCCCCTGCCCTGCCCGATCTGGAGGACATAGCGGAGTTTCTGTGTCAGTCGCGGCGCGGACGTGAGATTACCGCCCTGTATCGGGACGGAAACAGAATCGACCTTTCCACCTGCAATGAGGATAAAACGGTATGAACGAGAGCATAAAACAATTCTTTCACCAGTTTTTCCACCCGCAGCGTATAATTGAAGAGAAAGGCACAGTGGTGGAGATCAGGCCCAAGCGCCTCGCCATCGTGGAATGTGCAAGCAAAAGTGCCTGCTCCGGATGTGGCGCAGCGGGAAACTGCTGTCAGAGCGGCCCCGGCGCGAACACCCGCCGCATTATGGCGGACAACATCCCCTGTGCGCGCGTTGGTGATAACGTCAGGGTGGAAATCGAGACCAGCGCCGGGATCCTCGATTCTGAAAGTGTGCAGTATATCGTGGCCTTTGTAATGCTTGCACTCGGGCTCGGGCTCGGTTATGGTATCGCCTCTATCATCGCTGTAGGGATGCCCGCAGCCGCATTGAGCGTACTGATGGGGCTCGCCTTCATGTGCGGAGCCCTGGGAATCCTGCGTTTCGGGCGCAAAGCAGTAGTGCAGACCGCCCTGGCCAGAATTGTTGAGATTGAACAAATCAACCCTGAAGACAAAGCATAACCTCTATGGGCATTAAGATCATTGCAACAAATAAAAAAGCCTATCACGACTACTTCATTGACGAAGTATACGAGGCCGGCATCGCCCTGCAGGGCACCGAGGTAAAATCCCTGCGCCTGGGCAATGTCAACCTGAAGGAATCGTTCTGTCGCATCAAGGACGGCGAAGTGTTCATCAATAACATGCATATCAGCCCCTACGAACTCGGCAATCGGGAGAACCACGATCCCACCCGGGTGCGGAAACTTCTCCTCCACCGACGCGAAATCGACAAACTCACGCGTAAAAGTGAGGAAAAGGGGTTGACACTCGTACCTACCAGGATCTACTTTAAGAATAGTCTCGTAAAGCTCGAAATTGGCGTGGGTAAAGGGAAAAAGCACTACGACAAACGCGAAACCCTGAAACGCAAACAGGCGCAACGCGAAGTGGAAAAAGCGATTAAAGATAATCTCAATCGCTGACGATAAGAACAGAAGAGAAATTCAAACGCTTCAAGCGTCAAACCATACATCCAATGGGGGTGCCAAGGTTTCGACGGAGATTGAAAGCGAAGGTTGCATGTCGGGGACGCCAGTTGGCCTCGTTAAAAAACTGGTACTAATACAAACGCCGACGCTGACGTTTCGTACGCACTGGCAGCTTAATAGCTGCCTCGTCTCTGATACACTTTGTCTGTGAGTTTTCAGAGACGTCATTTGAGCAGACTAGCTGTTGTGCTTCTTTCCGCAGTATAGCAGCGAAACCTTAGCGGAATCGCCGTTTACAGGATCCTGTCCGTGGGAGCGGTAAACGGTTAAACTAAAAACACCGGACTACACATGTAGACGCCTTACGTGGAAGATTTTCGGACGCGGGTTCGATTCCCGCCACCTCCACCA
>JBNGCY010000037.1:0-6528 GCA_049975505.1 Desulfuromonadaceae bacterium
CAATTTAACTTGAGTAGAGCGGTTTCCGGTGCTAGTATTAATTACTCGCGAGGTTTGAATTAAATTCTGCGCCAGGTGAAGATTGCAAGCCAGAGTACCTCCATGCTCCATTCATGGTCGTACGGCGCTATTTTTCAGATTGGTATTATTTTATCCGCAGGAGATTTCTTTTGATGAAAAACATGTCGTTAAAGGTCAAGGTTATTGGTGTAGGGGTGATATTGCCTACTTTGTTGCTCGCAGTTTTGTTCGGAGCATACATTATTCAGACCAAAAACAAGACCGTTAATACTTTTGTGGAAAAATCACGCGCCATAACCCTTACGGTGGAATCAACGCGCCAGGGGATGGAGGAACTGTACGAAAAAGGAGTTTTCGATACAGAGATGCTGCGTCGCTTTGCTTCAGAAGGGGAGATCGATAAGCTGATCATGTCGGTGCCGGTGGTGTCGGCGTGGCATGCAGCGATGCGCAAGGCGGAAGAAGGAAACTACGAATTCAGGGTTCCGAAGTTTGAACCGCGCAAAGCTAGCAACACCCCTGATCCGGTCGAGGCCAAAGCGATAAAGACTATGAAAAGTGAGGGCCTCAGCGAATACTATGTGATTGATGAAGAGCTTAACGCGGTACGCTATTTCCGCCCTGTAGTTTTGTCGGAGACCTGTATGGTGTGCCATGGGGATCCTCAGACTTCAGATGAGCTGTGGGGTAACAACGAAGGACTCGACCCCACCGGGGGGAAAATGGAAAACTGGCGTGCCGGTGAAATTCACGGTGCATTTGAGGTTATTCAGTCGCTGGATGAGGCGGATGCCGAACTTGCTGCGATTCTATGGAAAAGTTCCGGAGCCGTGGGAGCGGGTCTGCTCGTGTGTGGCGCTCTGATTGCCGGTTTTATGCTCAGGCGGGTCTCCCGTCCATTGGAGGAGAATGTCTCCATGATCGAGGCACTCGAGCGAGGAGATCTGGGCAAGCGCATTCAGTATCAGAGCAATGACGAGATGGGACGTCTGGCTGCAGCGATGAATGCGTTTGCTGATAACCTGCAGTTCGAGATTCTGACTGCATTTGAAAAGCTTGCCGAGGGCAATTTTACCTTTGAAGCCAAAGGGCTCATCCGTGAACCGCTGGCAAAAGCGAACCGCGCTCTCAATGAGAGCATGGGACGTGTGCGTCAAGCCGGAGAGCAGATAGCTTCCGGTTCGGATCAGGTTTCGGATACGAGTCAGTCGCTCTCGCAGGCGGCAACTGAGCAGGCGAGTTCGCTTGAAGAGATCAACAGCTCCATGAACGAAATGGCATCGCGCACCAAGCAGAACGCGGATAACGCCATCCAGGCCAATACCCTCGCTGCGGATGCGTGCAAAGCAGCTGAGCACGGTAATGCTCAAATGCAGGAGATGGTGGGCGCCATGGACGAGATCAACGAATCAGCACAGAATATCTCCCGCATCATCAAGGTTATTGACGAAATTGCGTTCCAGACCAACCTTCTTGCTCTCAATGCAGCAGTTGAGGCGGCCCGTGCAGGACAGCACGGAAAAGGCTTTGCCGTGGTGGCCGAGGAGGTTCGTAACCTTGCAGCGCGTAGCGCCAAGGCTGCAAGTGAAACCACTGCAATGATTGAAAGTGCAATTCAGAAGGCGGAAAACGGCACCCAGATAGCTGAAGGAACCGCTGAAGCGCTGAACGGAATTGTCAGCGGTATCACCAAGGTATCGGATCTGGTCGAGGAGATTGCTGCTGCTTCAGATGAACAGACCAAGGGGATTTCGCAGATCAGCATCGGGCTGGATCAGATCGACGAGGTTACGCAGCAGAATACCAATAATGCCGTGCAGTGTGCTTCCACCTCGGAAGAACTGGCATCACAGTCCCACGAACTGCGTGAAATGCTGGCGCGCTTTGTTCTCTACGATAGTTATGTGATTTCACAGGGTCAGGGCGGAAGTGTGGCAAAGCCCCAACGTCAGTCATCTCCAGGTACGCAGCATTCCCGGAAACAGCTGGAACAGAAGAAACAGGACAACAGCCAGGACAGCAGTTGGGGCACCTCAGCAGGAGAATCCTCCGCGGGAGAAGATTTTATCGCCCTTGATGATGACGAATTCGGACGTTTTTAGATAACCTGATTTGTAACTGTTCGATAAGGCCTTGAGGCACCCGTTCCAAGGGACACGACTGTTTGCAAGCGGGGCCGTCCATGGCCGTTCGACTGTCGCCGTCCGTGGCGACAGACGCCCTTTCCATGGGTACCACAAGCCCGTACCGGTAGTGGTGGTAAAGTTATTCTGATTTGTAAATCCAGCTACGCAGACAGGCCCGCTTATCCTCAATGGTGGCGGGCCTGATCTGTTTTTGTCAATACTGCAAGGGCATCAATCTTCGTTGACTTTAGCATGATGGCGCTCGATAAAGTCGCGGATCCGGGTTTCATTGAGGAAAACGCCACTGAGGATTTCGTCCCCGCACTTCAGCGCCGGGATCATGCGTACCCCGGCGCGAAAACTTTCGATGGGGCGGGCGGCTATCTCAACGATGTCCAATTTCAGATTTGGATATTCGGACCTCAGGCGCTGCACGGTTTGTTCGGCTTTTTTACAGCGTGGGCACAGGGCGGTACGATACAGCATTATCATCATGGGCAATCTCCTTGAAGATTCGGTGTTGTATGAGCAGAATAGTTACAGCTTAACTGTGCAGACCTTGGTTGTGATTGTGATATATTAACGTGGAGTCCGGATTGGATAAAGCATTGAACCTATAAGGGGGGGTTAGATATGGCAGATAAGCGTATAGTGGATCTGGAGAGCAGGATTGCCTTCCAGGAATATCAACTTGGCGAATTGAGCTCTCAGGTTGCGGAACAGCAGAAGCAGATTTTAGAACTTGAAGCGTTGTGCCGCAGTATCGTGAAGCGCATGAAAAGCGGCGTAGTTGCGGATGGGAATGCCACTGAGGCAGCTGAACGTCCACCACATTATTGATGTATCTTTGAGGAGATCAGGGTGGCTGATGCAACGGGAAAACGGATAGGGCTGGCTCTCGGGAGCGGTTCGGCGCGCGGATGGAGTCATATCGGGATTATCCAGACCCTTGAAGAGATGGGAATCGTGCCCGATGTGGTGTGCGGCTCATCCATCGGTGCAGTGGTGGGAGCCGCATATGCAGCGCAGCGGATGGAAGCGCTACAGGAATGGGCGGAATCCCTGACACGTATGGATGTAGCGAGCTTTTTTAATCTCAAGTTTCACCGTTCCGGTTTTATTGACATCGAACGCCTGCAGCGCTTTTTGTCCGAGGTGGTCGATCCGAAGGACAGCAGTATAGAAAACCTCTCCACAGCCTTTGCCACTGTGGCTACCGATCTTGAAAGCGGCAGTGAATACTGGTTTACTCAAGGTGGTGTGCGCAATGCAGTGCGTGGTTCCATGTCGCTCCCCGGTCTTTTCACCCCTTTGCGTCATGAAGAGCGCTGGCTGGTGGATGGTGGACTTGTGAATCCGATACCGGTATCGGTGTGCAAATCTCTGGGAGCCGAGTTTGTCATTGCGGTCAACCTTAACGGGGATATTGTAGGTAAACACTCCGTGCGGCGCCGCAACGGAAGAATCCGGCAGGAGAAAATGTGCGATGCTGAAAAACGCGAGAACCAGGAGAGAAAGAACAGTGATGAAAACCATCTCGTCGCATATGTGAAGAACACCCTGCGTTCGTACTCCGATTCATTATTTTCCACTTTTGGTTCCGACCAGGAAGATCCTCCAGGACTATTTGAAACCCTTGCGGGATCGGTGAATATAACCCAGGATCGCATTACGCGAACCCGTCTGAAGGAAGACAAACCCGATATTGTTATTGCCCCGAAGCTGGCGCATATCGGGCTGCTTGAATTCTACCGTGCCCATGAGGCGATCGTCCAGGGACATGAGAGCGTTAAACAGGTGCAGGAATCCCTGGAGGATAAACTCGTACAGAAGGGATAGACACAAGGTTATGAAGCTCAAACAGCTGATGCGTGATTTGCCCGAGTGGCGTGCAGAGATTACCCATAGCAGTAATAGTGCGGTTGCGGTACGCGTCATTCTTCTTACTCTGGCCCTGTTCAAGCGTGAACGCTGTGTGGAAAAGGCTGCTGCTCTGGCTTACAGCAGTCTGCTGGCCCTTGTTCCCCTGCTGGCGATTATGTTCGCCCTCCTTAAAGGGCTCGGAGTGCACAACACCATGGAACCATTGCTGCTGAAGTATCTGGCAAGCGGTTCCGATGAAGTTGTGAGCAATGTCCTTGGCTATATCAACAACACCAATGTCGGCAGTCTTGGCGCTGTAGGTTTGATTACTCTGTTGTTTACGGTGCTCTTTCTCTTAAGCAATATAGAAAAGGCGTTTAACAGTTTGTGGCAGGTGCACGAGAACCGTTCCTGGTTCCGTAGGTTTGCCGATTATTTTTCCGTAATCACCTTTGGGCCTCTGTTTTTGCTCGCGGCTATCTCCATAAGTAGTTCGCTCCGGAGTCAGACCCTGGTGCAGTGGATTCTGGAGCAGCCCTGGCTCGGGGAAGCGATGATTATGGCGCTGGAGATCACCCCCTTTGTAGTTATCTGGGCGGCCTTCATTTTTCTGTATCTGTTCATGCCCAACACCAAGGTTAATTTCAGTGCGGCAGCAGTGGGTGGAGTGACCGCCGGTACCCTGTGGCTCATAAGTCAGTGGGGTTATGTGAGCTTTCAGATCGGGGTGGGGAAGTACAACGCCATATACGGCACTATGGCGGCGTTGCCGGTGTTTATGATCTGGATGTACATTGCGTGGGTGATCGCCCTCGCCGGAGGTGCGTTAAGCCGGGCGTGGCAGGGGCGAGACACTCTGGCACTGAAAAATGCCGAGACCGAAACCAGCTGGCACCCGTTACAGGTTCTGACCCTGCTGTTCCTGGTTTATCGTCGTTTTCAGAGTGGGGCGGAACCCTGGCACGAGACAGATCTGGTGGCAAGTTCCGGCATGGGGGCGCAGGTATGTCAACCGATATTGGGTTTTCTGGAGCACAAGGGTATCCTGTTGCGGTTTGAAGAGCAGGGCCGTGATGTGCGCATCCTGCCGCGGCGCAGCGCCGCAAGTGTGGATCTGGCAGACCTGCTCAATCCGGAACTCAATATCGGGGCTGAAGATGATAGCGCAACCCGGATTCTCCAACAGCACTGGGATGCCATGCAGGGTGAATATCTGCGTCAGCACAATCTCGAAACCCTCTTGTCGCAGGCGATGCAGGAATCATCAGAAACTAAAGGCACTGATTGATCTGTTCCAGACCTTCGAGGGCTCCGAGGGGGATGGGCATGTGGGGCGCCTCGATCTGAGCTTCGCGCGGGTTAATACGTATCACGGTGGCTCCATAGGTATTGCCCAGGCGGGTGCTGAGATGACGGATGGTGGGCACTGCGGTCCCGGCGCCGATCTCGATTACGAGCAGCCCCGAGTCGGCATGCTCGCCGAGAAACGCACGGAAATGCTGTTCCTGGGCACTGGTGCGCGCATCGATCCAGGAAAAATCTCCAAACATCAGGATGTTGGGTCTCGCGGTTTCGCCACAGTGGGGGCACGTGGGCACCGGGGAGCAGCGCATAGTCTCGGTGTCGATATGGTATTCAGCGGTATTGTCCCAGATAGCTTGTGAACACGGGCGCAGGCACTGGAGGTGATGGATGGAACCATGGACCTCGAGTATTTGTGTGGGGTCGAAGCCGGCTTTTTGAAACTGCCCATCTACATTGGATGTCACCACAAAGGCCGGCAGGTTCAGATCCTTGCTCCACTGTTGTAACAGGTCAAATCCGGCGTGGGGGACAGTTTCGCGGTACAGATTGGTGCGATGGCCGTAAAAGCCCCAGCCGAATTCGGGATCGCGCTGAAAATGAATGGGGTTTGCAGCGTCATAGAAATTGAGCCCCAGACGTTCATACATGGGGTATGCGTTCCAGAATCCTTTGTCGCCGCGAAAATCTGGCAGACCCGAGTCCACGCCCATCCCGGCACCGCTGGCGATGACAAGGGCTTTGGCGTTACGCAGGTGCTCTGCCGCTTCTCTGATAACATTCTGTTTCGGCATGGGGAACCTCCTTTGTTGGCGATGGGGAATGGCAATCTCTATTTGTGGTTAAAAGGTATAATATAAAGTGTGTTTCTGCAACATACCTTAACGTGGGCAGCTAATTGGCTTGTTCCCCGGGTGGCAGAAGTGCTATATTCTGCGCCGGTTTCTCTGCGCACCCCCACCAGTAAACAGCAATTTAAACCAGGCAGGATTGAATCTATGCACAGTATGACCGGATACGGTAAAGGCAGCAGTATTGCAGAGGCGACGCGGTATACCGCGGAGATCAAGACGGTTAATCATCGCTATACGGATGTTAGCGTTAAGCTTCCGCGTGCCTTGATGTTTCTTGAATCCGAGGTGAAAAACTGGGTGAGCGGCGTGGTGCATCGGGGCAAGGTCGATGTATATATCAGCCGTGAAAGCGATGCGGCGGA
>JBNGCY010000037.1:6628-24449 GCA_049975505.1 Desulfuromonadaceae bacterium
CACAAACGTCTGGATAACCTTCTCCAGGAGGCCGACGTTGATCCGCAGCGGGTGGCTCAGGAAGTGGCGCTGTTTGCAGATCGGTGCGATATCAGTGAAGAGGTGGTGCGCTTTAACAGCCACATCGCCCAGATGCGCGATCTGCTCACCCAGTCCGGTGCTATCGGGCGCCAGATGGATTTTCTTATTCAGGAACTCAATCGCGAAGCCAACACCATGGGGTCAAAGTCCAACGATGCCGATCTCACCCGCAATGTGGTGGCGCTGAAAGCCGAACTGGAGAAAATTCGTGAACAGGTCCAAAACATTGAATAACCCGGATGCCGCAAAAGTACAGGATGCCTGCACCGGCTTGCTCTTTGTAATGTCGGCTCCATCAGGAGCCGGCAAAACCACCCTTGGTCGCCTGCTCCTTGAGCAGGAACCGGGGTTGCGTCACTCCATTTCATATACCACCAGAGCACAACGCAGCGGTGAACAGGACGGTGTGGATTACCACTTTGTCTCTGAGAAAACCTTCCGGGATATGATAGACCAGGGCGCATTTGTGGAGTGGGCCATGGTGCATGGCAACTACTACGGTACCGCCATGGCGGATATCGAGCGGTTGTGTGCCGGTGGGCGAGATGTCCTTCTGGATATCGATGTCCAGGGGGCGGAACAGCTGCGTAAGCGCGGCCTGGATGCGATTTTTATCTTTATTGCACCTCCGGATATGGAGGTGCTGCGTCAGCGTCTGTGTCAGCGCGACAGCGATAGTGCTGCAGTGATTGCCACGCGGATGGAAAATGCCTACCATGAACTGGAACATGCGCCGCAGTATGATTATATTGTTATAAATGATAAACTCAGTGAAGCATCCCTGACCTTGCACGCGATTATCCGTGCAGAGCACAGCCGCGCAGCGCGGATAATGCCCAGGGTGATGGGCATGCAGTCTTTTTTATAAACCCGATCAAGAGAGAACAACAATGGCCAGAGTTACTGTAGAAGATTGTCTGGAACAGATATCGAACCGCTTTCTCCTTGCTATGGTAGCAGCGAAACGCACCAAGCAGCTGTATCGTGGCGCGGCGCCGATGATTGAAAATATATCCAAAAACAAAAAGGTGGTTCAGGCCCTGCGCGAGATCGCGGCAGGCAAAGTGAAATTTGTCGATCCGATCAAGAAACGCAATCCCTGAGCCGTCCGGGATTAAATGCTCTGATGTCTCTTGCCAGTCTCGAAGAATTTCAGGCAGCGGTCGGTGAATACATGGCCGAGCCGGATATGGATATGCTCGAACGCGCGTATACCTTCAGCCGGCGTATCCATGCTGGAGTGGAGCGTCCCTGCGGCGATCCTGCATTTTCCCACACCTGCGCAGTAGCAGGTATGGTGATACGGATGCAGCTCGACATGCCTACCATAGCTGCCGCCCTGGTGCATGATGTATTCGAGCGCAAGCTTGCGAGTGTGGATGAATTACGCACCGAGTTGGGCGAGGGAGTGGTGCATCTGGTCGAGGGATTGACCAAGATCAACTCCATTATCTATCAGCGCGGGCAGGAGCGTGAGACCGAGAGCTTTCGTAAGATGCTCCTGGCTATTGCGCGCGATGTGCGCATTGTCCTTCTCAAGCTTGCGGATCGCCTCCACAATATGCAGACCCTGGCGTGCTTTGCGCGTAAGGATCAGGTGCGTATCGCACGCGAAACCCTTGAAGTATACGCTCCCCTTGCCAACCGCATGGGTATCAGCTGGCTGAAAAGCCAGCTTGAAGACCTGTGTTTCAAGTACCTGTATCCGGATGAATACAGGGAGCTGAAACGCAAGATCAAAATGTTTAAAACCGATGCTAACGACCAGTATATCCAGAGTGTGGTTGAGCATATCCAGGCCAAGCTGGAGAGCAACGGCATTGAAGGTCAGGTTTCTGGGCGCTCCAAGCATCTGTATTCGGTGTATCGTAAAATAAAGCGTCAGAATATCGATATCGATCAGATATATGACCTCATAGCTTTCCGTATTATCGTCAATAGCGTAAGGGATTGCTATGCCTGCCTGGGAATTATTCATGCCGCATGGAAACCCATATCCGGGCGTTTCAAGGATTATATCGCCATGCCCAAGGCGAACATGTATCAGTCTTTGCATACCTCGGTTATCGGGCCCTACGGCAAACGGATGGAAGTGCAGATTCGCACTGAAGAGATGCACCGTATCGCCGAAGAGGGGATCGCGGCGCACTGGAAATACAAAGAGAGCAATGCCAGTGTGCCCGCCACCGAAGACGGACGTTTTAGCTGGGTGCGGCATATGCTTGAGTGGCAGAAGGAGCTCAACGATGCCCGTGAAGTCAGCGCCGAAGCCCATCTCGATCTGTTCCCCGAAGAAGTCTATGTGTTTACCCCTGATGGGCACGTCAAGGAACTGCCTCAGGGTTCCTGCCCCATCGATTTTGCCTATTCCATCCACGGAGATATAGGCAACACCTGTGTCGGTGCCAAGGTTAACGGCAAGATGGTGGCCCTCAAAACTCCGCTGCAGAACGGGGACGTGGTTGAAATTCTCACCTCCAGCACCCAGACGCCGAGCAAGGACTGGCTCAATCTGGTCAAGACCTCTAAGGCGCGCAATCGCATCCGCCACTGGATCAAAACCCAGGAGCGCGAAAAGAGCATCGAGATCGGGCGTGACCTCCTCGAGCGTGATCTGCGTAAATACAAGGCCAATCTCAACAAGCTCATGGGGGAGAAGATAATGGCCGATGTGGTGAGTGGATTCGGGTTTAAAAACGCCGATGAGATGCTTGCCGCTATCGGTTATGGCAAGCTTTCATCCCTGCAGGTTGCGGGCAAGCTTCTGCCCGAGGTGGACATGCGTCCGACCGGGAGCAGAATTCCCGCGCTGGGTCGGGTGCTGGGTAAGGTGCGTAAAAAACCCGCGCAGGATCCGATCCGCATCCAGGGCAACGACAATATCATGGTGCGCTTTGCCAAATGCTGCAATCCGCTCCCCGGAGACGATATCGTCGGTTTTATCACCCGCGGGCGCGGAATAACCGTGCATGCTGCCACATGTCCGCATCTGCTTGAGACCGATCCCCAGCGACGCGTTGAAGTAGCCTGGGATGAAGATGTCAAAGCCAGGCGTAACGTCAAGATCAACGTGCTCTGTTCCGACACCAAGGGGGTGCTGGCCGAGATTACCAATGTTATAACCCAGCGCGAAGCGGACATTGTCGCGGCAAGCATTCATGCGCATGGGCAGCGCGGTCTGAATGAGTTTGAGTTGGAGGTCGAGAGTGTGGAGCATCTCAACAGGGTTATGGCCGGTCTGAAAGGGGTCAAAGGGGTGAGACGCGTAGAACGGGTCAATGAGCGCTGAAAGGGTTCCAGGTCAGAGGATGAGTGCGGGAGCATTCAATGCTCTGAGTTCTGATAAGAAAAGAGGGGGGCGGATATACGCTGCAACAGCGCTTATCCTACCCCCTCTATCTGTTTAATGCCAGCCGGTGGGTGGAGATGGTTTCCGCATCAACCCTTGACTACCGCACCTGAGCGGATGCAGCGGGTACATACCTTAATGCTTTTCACGCTGCCGTTCTGCACTGCACGCACCTTCTGCAGGTTGGGATACCATACCTTGCGGGTTTTATTGTGCGCATGGCTGACATTGTTGCCGGTTACAGGTTTCTTACCACAAATTTCGCATGTTCTGGACATTGTATTTAGACCTCCTGAATATTTAGAGCGCAAATTTCTAGCACGATTTTTCGGTGATGGCAAGATATTTAACCATCTTCGCTTTGTTTTGCCTGCCCCACGGCATGCTCATGCCCGGTGTGAGATATTGCAGCTATATGAGCTTCACTTATAATCCGGATCCCGGAACGCTCGAGCAAAGCGGTGGTAACCCCCTGGCCGCTGATGAGAGTCTGCTCTCCGCTGCCGGCATCATTCCGCATGTAGACCTGGCAGACCCCGCACGAGGGACTGCGTTCTTTGAAAATCGCCCATTTGCATCGGCACAGGCGTGCTATTTCAAGGCACTGCCGCGCCCCATGGAGAAACGCCCGGGTTGTCTCCAGGCCGTTGCTATCCCGCAGATATGCGTGTTGGTCCAGAAGTGCCTGACCGTCCCCATACACAAATGCACTTGGAGCCCTGGGGGTCGGTAAACCGCCGAGTTGTTCGGGGCACACCGGAATCGGGATCAGATCCCTTGTATGCAGAAAATCAACCACATGCAGACATTCTTTACTGTCGCCTGCGTAGCGGGTGTGCAACCCGAGCAGACATGCGCTTACAAGAACCCGTCCTCCACGGGGGATATGGCGGGCGCAACACGTGTCGAGGGATAAATCTTTTGCAGCCATTTCGCTTTATGCCGGGGGGGGATTGATAAGCGCGCTCTGTTGCAGCGCCGCGGTATTGGTATAAGCGGGATCAATCCTGACACGCCGCCCCTCAACCTTCAGAGCGCCAGTAGCAAACAGCTGGATGGCGTGAGGATAGAGGCGATGTTCCTGCTCCAGAATTCTGGCACTCAGGCTCTCTTCAGTGTCATCGTCAAAAACCGGAACCACCGCCTGCGCAATGATGGGCCCTGTATCCACCCCGGAATCAATGAAGTGTACGGTACATCCGGCAAATCTGGCGCCGTATTCCAGGGCTTTTTTCTGCACATTCAAGCCGGGGAAAGCCGGGAGCAGAGCGGGATGGATATTCATAATGCGATGCGGGAAAGCATCCACAAAGTCTGCGCCCACGATGCGCATGAACCCGGCAAGAACCACGAGTTCCACTCCATCCTCTTTGAGTTGCGCGATAACCGCACCGTCAAATGCAGAGCGGGTGGCGAAATCACGGTGGTTGATACAGCAGTGGGGGATACCGGCATCCCAGGCACGCTTTAATGCTCCGGCATCGGGGTTGTTGCAGATTACGCGTACGATCTGCGCATCGATGGTGCCGGCGCTACAGGCATCGATGATCGACTGCAGATTGGTTCCTCCACCCGAGGCCAGCACACCTATGCGAAGTTTTGCACTTCCAGCCTGCATTTAAACCAGCTCCACCGATGGGGTTTCGTGCGCGGATTTGCGTATCTCACCGATAACCCAGGCACGTTCATTCAAGCCTGAGAGGCGCAACATGATATCCTCACACTGCTCCTTGGAGACAACCAGAACCATGCCGATACCATTGTTGAAGGTGCGGTACATCTCGCGTTCTTCAATATTGCCGGCCTGCTTCATGATGTCGAAAATCTTCGGTTTCTCCCAGCTGGAGGGGTCGATTTGAGCCACGCAGTTATGTGGCAGGCAGCGCGGGATGTTCTCCAGAATCCCCCCACCGGTTATGTGAGAAATAGATTTGATGTTGAAATCACGGATCAGATTGAGCACGGTTTTTACATAGATCCGGGTCGGGGTTAAAAGCTCCAGGCCGATGGGCTGCTCGAGTCCTTCGACGTGATCGTTGACTGAAAGTCCCATGATGTCGAAGAATATTTTGCGCGCCAGGGAAAAACCATTCGAGTGCAGCCCGTTGGAGCCGATGCCGATAATGCGGTCACCCACGGTTACACTGGAGCCGTCGATGATCTGTTCGTTGTCCACCGCTCCCACCGAGAACCCTGCGAGGTCGTATTCCCCCTCGGCATAAAAACCGGGCATTTCCGCAGTTTCTCCCCCGATAAGGGCACAACCGGCCTGGCGGCAGCCTTCCGCGATCCCTTTTATCACTTCCGCAGCTTTTTCCGGGCTGAGTTTCCCGGTGGCAAGATAGTCGAGGAAGAACAAGGGCTCAGCGCCCTGGACAATGATGTCATTTACGCACATGGCTACCAGGTCGATTCCCACGGTGTCATGTTTGTGGGTATCGAATGCGAGCTTGAGCTTGGTTCCCACTCCGTCGGTGGCGGAAACCAGGGTAGGCTTTTTATATTTATCCGCGTGAAAGGAGAACAGACCTCCAAAGCCGCCTATTTCGGTGAGTACCTCTGGTCTGGAGGTGGATTTCACCATGGGTCTAATCATGTCGACCAGGCGGTTCCCCGCATCAATGTCAACACCCGCTTCCTTGTAGGTAACACTTTTGTTTTTCACGTTGTCAGCTCCTTGGTTCAAAGTGGCGACAAGTAATAATCCATGGGCTGCCCCTTGTCAACGCCAATCTGGGCGAAAACGGTTTCAGCCTTTACACTGTGCCGGTGCTGGAATAGTATGCTGCGGCAGGGTCAAAATAACGTCCTGCTCAGGTATCTTATCCCACTTGTCGTGCGGGTGAATCTGCTCAGTGATTCCGGAAGATACCCTCCGTCCGCGTTGGAATTGTTGTTTATTGTGTGACTATTCACCACCACTACCGGTGAGGGCTTGTGGTATCCATGGAAAGGGCGTCTGTCGCCACGGACGGCGACAGTCGAACGGCCATGGACGGCCCCAATCCCAAACAGTCGCGTCCCTTAGAATGGGTGCCACAAGGCCTTACTAAAGAGTTGCTTTATTGGTAGTGTAACGTACAAAAACATCTTTGTCAGGAGAAAGGGTGGATGGATCACGTCGCAGAAAAGCCCGTTGCCCTGAAAAGAGGGCTGGAATTTGCTGCCATTGAGGATGTGCCTGAACTGGTACACATAGAACAACAATGTTATCCTCATCCCTGGAGTGCTGCCAGGTTTGAACAGGAATGTAAAAATCCGGACAGCTATATACTCCTTAAGCGTACCCGGGGTGAGATTGAAGCATATCTGTGCTTCTGGTATCTGGGGCTTGAAGTGGAAATTCACAACATCGCCTGTGCCCCGCAGCATCGACGCAGCGGGGCGGCGCACATCCTCCTGCAGAGCCTGGATGCCTGGTGCCGTGCACATCGGGTGGAGCAGGTTTTTCTCGAAGTGCGCAGTTCCAATGTCGCCGCTATCAATCTGTATCGCGCCAGTGATTTCACCCTGTGTGGCAGACGTTCCGGATACTACGGTGACGGTGAAGATGCCCTGTTGATGTGTTGTGATCTGAGACACAAAGCACAAAAGGAAGACAAAAGGGATAAAACAGATGAAGGATATCAGGACATCGGTTCTGTATAACCGTGAAATGGCGCCGGGGTATTACTGTCTCGGAGTAGTCGCCCCGGATTATCCGGCACAGGCGCAGGCGGGACAGTTTGTGATGTTGCGCATCAACCAGGGATATGATCCGCTGCTGCGTCGTCCCTTCGGGATTTTTCGCGTCGGAACTCAGCAGGGTACGGATTCGGGTGTGCCACCGCAGGATTACATGGAGATGGTCTACAAGGTCGTAGGGCGTGGAACGCACCTGATGACGAGTTTAAGTCCTGGCGAAAAAGTGGATCTGCTCGGTCCGCTGGGGCAGGGTTTTCGCATTGATTCTGCTGATACTGGAGCAGAGGCACTTCTAGTGGCCGGTGGTATCGGTGTGGTTCCGCTGTTCATGCTGGCTCAGGAGCTTATTGCACGCGGCGTCCGGGTTCGTCTGCTCCTCGGGGGGCGCAACTGCAGAGATATTCTGGCTGTTACCGAATTCGAACGCCTGGGGGTGGAAACCTATGTGGCCACGGAGGACGGCACCCTGGGTGAGGAAGGTCTGGTCACCAGGGTACTGGAGCGTAAACTGGAGAAATATCCACATGCGCATGTGTTCGCATGTGGGCCTATGCCCATGCTGCAGGCGGTGGAGCAGATATGTGCCATGGCCGAGGCGCCGCTGCAGGTGTCCCTTGAAGCCTTAATGGCCTGCGGGGTGGGGGCTTGTCTTGGGTGTGTGGTACAGGGGAAGGATCACAGCGCCACCCATCCCGATTATCTGTGTACCTGTAAACAGGGGCCGGTTTTTTCGGCTTGTGAACTGAACTGGGACGCCGCCCGGAATAGCGCCGCGGGGGAACAGATATGAGCACATCAATTGAAACCAGCCCCAACCTCGAAGTGGATATCGCGGGGCTGAAACTGAAAAATCCGGTTATGCCCGCCTCGGGGACCTTCGGCTACGGCGAGGAATTCGCCCCTTATCTCGATCTGGAACAACTTGGCGCCATTGTGACCAAAGGGGTCTCCCTGCATCCGAAGGCGGGGAACCCGACCCCGCGCATCGCCGAGACACCGGCAGGGATGCTAAACGCCATCGGGCTGCAGAATGTGGGGATTGAGGCGTTTGCAACCCGGAAGATAGAATTTCTGCAGGCGGTGTCCACACCGGTGATTGTCAATTTTTTCGGCAATACCCTGGAAGAATATATCGAAGTGGCCGAACGCCTGAGCGGTATCCCCCGCGTGGATGCGGTCGAGTTGAATATCTCCTGCCCCAACGTAAAAGCCGGAGGGATTGTGTTCGGCACCGACCCCGCCACGGCTGCCCGCGTGGTTGAGGCGGTACGCCAGAAGCTCGATGTTCCCCTGATTGTCAAGCTCTCGCCCAATGTGACCGATATCACCCTCATGGCGCGGGCAGTGGAGGATGCGGGCGCGGACGCCATCAGTTGTATCAACACCCTTACCGGGATGGCGGTGGATATTGAGCGGCGCTGTCTGCGTCTGGCCAACGGTACCGGTGGGCTCTCAGGGCCGGCGCTTAAGCCTGTGGCTCTGCGCATGGTATATCAGGTGGTCAACAGTGTCTCGATTCCGGTGATCGGAATCGGGGGGATAATGTGCGCCGAGGATGCCCTTGAGTTTCTGCTCGTAGGTGCAACCGCGGTTCAGGTCGGAACCGCGAATCTGATCAATCCGGGCGCGATGAGCGAAATCATCAGCGGAATTGAAGCCTTTCTTGCGCAACAGGGGATCGATGATATCAATGCCTGGATTGGAACATTGAAACAGTGAGGGTTGATATTTTCTTTGGTTCAGCGCTAAAGGCGGGAGTTATGCCTGTGTTGTGCTGGGGTGTTGACGCATAATGGATATTATTACCAGTCACGTAAATGCCGACTTTGACAGTCTCGGGGCAATGGTAGGAGCAAAACTCCTCTATCCCGATGCGGTGCCCGTGTTCCCGGGGGCTAAAGAATCGGTTGTGCGCGAATTCCTCGAGCACACCTCCGTGTGCAACCTTCAATTTGCGCGCCTTAAAGATATCGACCTTGATAAGGTGCAGCGTCTGATTCTGGTGGATGTCAACAGTCCGGAACGTATCGGGCCTCTTGCTCCCCTGATGGATGACGCCGGAGTGGAAAAACATATCTACGACCATCATCCGCTCCACAGTGATTCGGTAGACAACGAACATACCCACATTCTCCCGGTGGGAGCCACGGTGACCGTGATGGTGGAGCACTTGCGCAGGCATCATCTCAGGCCCGATAAAGCGCAGGCCACAGTGATGATGCTGGGGCTCTACGAGGATACCGGGGGCCTGCTGTTCACCTCAACCACGAGTGCGGATTATGCCGCAGCCTCCTTTCTGCTCGAATCCGGGGCGGATCTGCATCTGGTCGCTGACTACCTGAGTCGTGAGCTCAATGCAGATCAGGTTGATGTCATGCATCAGCTTCTGCAGTCGCGTGAGGTGCTCAATATCCACGGCATCAACATCAGCCTGGCGCGCGCCTCGATTGATAAATACGTGGGGGATCTGGCCATGCTCGCGCATAAAATACGCGACATGGAAAACCTCGATGTCCTTATTATTGCGGTACGCCTGGAGGATCGGATCTTCATGGTGGGGCGGTCCCGCGTGCCCGAAGTGGATGTTGCCCACATTCTGGGAGTCTTCGGCGGCGGCGGACATGCCACCGCCGCCTCTGCTACGGTCCGCAACATGACCCTGGTGCAGATTATGGAGGCGCTGCCCGGCCTGCTCGAACGCGTTGTAGTGCCGCCCAAACGTGCAGAGCTGCTCATGTCAACGCCGGTGCGCAGCATAGAGGCGCACGAAAAACTCAAAAACGCGCGCAGCATACTTACCCGTTACAATATCAACGCCCTCGCCGTAGTGGAAAAAGGGGTGATTGTTGGGATCATTACCCGTCAGGTGATTGAGCGCGCTGTGCATCACGGGCTTGAAGATGTGCCGGTGCGCGAATATATGCTGACCGAGTTTGGCACAGTGAGTGCCGATGCCGGTATCGAAGAGGTGCAGAAAATCATCGTCGAACAGCGTCAGCGTTTTGTTCCGGTGGTGGATAACGGGCGCCTGACAGGGGTGATCACCCGAGCCGATCTGCTGCGTCATATGGTGAGTGGAGCCCACATTATCCGTGGAAGACCACCCGTTGTTTCCGGCACTGACGGAATCAGTATGGATCGGCGCCGTATGGCACGTATTCTGGAAAAGGAGTTGCCCGAACGGATCCAGGAGCTGTTCGCCCTGTTGACCTCCACCGCTGAAGAACTGCAGGCTAAAATCTATGCGGTGGGTGGTTTTGTGCGGGATCTGCTTCTCAAAACCCCCAACCTAGACGTGGATGTCGTGGTTGAAGGTGATGCCATAGCTTTTGCTCATGCACTCGAGCAGAGATGTTCCTGCCGCGTACGCGCACATGCCAAATTTGCCACAGCCGTGGTGGTGTTTGAAGATGGCTTCAAGCTCGATCTTGCATCAACGCGTACCGAGTATTACCTTGAACCCGGAGCATTGCCTACAGTGGAGGACGCCTCCATTAAGCTCGATATGTACCGGCGTGATTTCACAATAAACACCCTGGCACTGTCGCTGAACCGTGACAGCTATGCTGAGCTCCTTGACTACTTTGGCGCTCAGCGTGATCTGCACGATAAGGCGATCCGCGTGCTCCACAACCTGAGCTTTGTAGAAGATCCGACCCGGATATTGCGCGCAATCCGCCTGGAGCAGCGTCTGGGTTTTACCCTGGGAATGCAGACGCGGCAACTCCTTATCAGCGCGGTGCAGATGGGGTTTCTGGAACGTGTCAGCCCCTTGCGCCTCTTCAATGAATTGCAGATAATCCTCAGTGAAAGCGATCCTGTCGATGCGCTGGTGCGTCTGGACGAATTTGAGGTGCTTGAAGAGATCAGTCCCCATCTGCACTTAAGTGCTCAGGCACGGACACGCTGCACCCAGGCGGGGAAAGTGATAAACTGGTTTGAGTTGCTGTATACCGGAGAGGAGTTCGCTCCCTGGATGGTGTACTTTCTGTGCCTGAGTGGAACCCTGTCTGAAACGGATATGCGTAAGCTGTGTCAACGCCTGCAGATCCCCAGGCGCTGGGACAAAATTCTCGTGACAGAACTGCCGCAGGCGCGCACAGCGTTTCATAGTCTGGAGCGGGAGGATGCTGATACGGCTATGCGCGACAGCCGTCTGGCACAGCTGCTTGATGACTTCAGCGTGGAGATCCTTCTATACGGTATGGCATGTGCGCGCCACGAGCGTACGCGTCTCAAATATTCCCACTACATTACGCGGCTGCGCGGGGTCAAACCCATCCTCAACGGCTGGGATATTCAGGAACTCGGCTGTTCCCCCGGCCCGCTGGTGGGAGAGGTGCTGCAGGGGCTGCGGGCTGCGCGTCTGGACGGTGAAGTTCAGACGCGGATGGATGAAACACGCTGGGTACAACGCTATCTTAAGCGCGCGCAGCCCCCCCATGCGGATAGCGATAACGCGTAAATTTCTGGATATTTTAAAGGATATTTATTTTATATGGAACATCTGCTGGTCAAAATTTCAATCATGCTTGTTCCCGCTCTGCTTGCGGTAACCGTGCATGAGGTTGCGCATGGCTATGTTGCCGATCGCTTTGGCGATCCTACGGCGCGTCTGCTCAACCGCCTGACCCTTAATCCCCTGCGCCATCTGGATATATTCGGTACTCTGGCTCTGCTTCTAGTTGGCTTTGGCTGGGCGAAGCCGGTGCCGGTCAACCAGGCGAATCTGCGCAATCCGCACCGGCATATGCTCTGGGTTGCCATCTCCGGACCACTGTCCAATTTTATTCTCGCGGCCCTTTCTGCTCTTGTAGTCCACTTGACCGGGTTGCTGCAAACGGGGCTCGGTTTGCAGCCGGTTACCGAACCTCTGCTCATGATGGCGGCGTTCAGCCTGTATATAAACGTGATTCTGGGGGTGATAAACATGGTGCCGGTTCCGCCTCTGGACGGCGGACGCGTACTTGCCGCCATTCTTCCGCCCCGTTATGCTGCCACACTGATGCGCCTGGAGCCATTCGGGTTTTTTATAGTGATCGGTCTTATTTTCTTTACCGATATCTGGTCTGCCGTAGTGGGGCCGCTGGTGTATGCCATTGTCTCGGTGTTTGCCGCATCCCACATGGACGCGGTAAACAGCGTTATTCAGTTTCTTTTCAGTCAATAAGACAGCGGTACAATGGCTGCGGTGGCATATGAAATCAAACTGGAACAGTTCGAAGGTCCACTGGATCTGCTCCTCCATCTGGTGCACAAAAACGAGATGGATATTCAGGATATCAGGATTGCCACGATAACGGCTCAGTATCTGCAGCATCTGGAGCTGATGAAGACCCGCAACATGGATATTGCGAGTGAATTTCTGGTCATGGCGGCGACGCTGTTGCATCTTAAATCACGCACCCTTCTCCCCCCTTCCAGAACTGAAACAGAGGATGAAGACGGGCAGGACCCGGAAGAGGCTTTGAAAGCCAGGCTCCTGGAGTATCAGCGCTACAAGGAAGGAGCGCAGAAGCTGGAAGAGTATCCGCGCCTGTTCCGGGATGTGTTTCCCCGTCCGCGTCTGGAGGAGGATGAAAGACATAGCGCTCGCGCCCCGGATGCACATATCAACGTCAGCGTCTACGATCTGGTGCGTGCTCTGAACGAGGTTTTGCGCCCGAAACCACAGCCCGCTGTTCACCGGGTGGATGGAGGTGTTGTGAGTATAACCCGGGGAGTCCATCTGCTTTTGCGCCATTTGCGCGGCAAAGAACGCGTGAGCTTCCAGCGCTGTTTCGGTGCCGCAACCACGCGTATAGAGGTTGTGGTGCAGTTTATGGCCTTGCTCGAACTTGCACGTCTGCAGCTGCTGGAAGTGGAGCAGCATGCCCCGGGGGCGATGATATATCTGTACCCGGCACAAAGTCTGCGTAAGGGGAGCTATACGGATATAGAGCACATGCTGGATATGGAAAATTCCTATGCAGATATCTGAACTCAAAGCGCGCCTTGAAGCACTGTTATTCAGTAGCGACACCGCCCTGAGCATGCAGAAACTCGAGGAGATTCTCGAAGTCGAGATCGAGCCGCTGCGCGTGGCACTGCAGCAGTTGCAGCACGAATGCCAGCAGGAGGGGCGCGGAGTTGTGCTGCAGGAAATTGCAGGCGGTTTTCAGTTCCGCACCCGGCCTGAATACGCTCCCTGGGTAATGCGCCTGCGTCGTACCCGGCATATGAATCTTTCCCGCGCTGCCACCGAAACCCTGGCAATCATAGCCTACCGCCAGCCTGTGACCCGCGCCGGGATAGAGGAATTGCGCGGGGTGGATTCCGGCGGCATAGTGCGTACCCTGCTGGAAAAGGATCTGGTACGGGTGGCGGGGAAAAAGGATGCTCCGGGGCGTCCGCTGGTATATGCCACCAGCGCCAGATTTCTGGAGGTGTTCGGACTCAACAGCCTTAAGGATCTCCCTACGCTGCGTGACCTTAAAACGGACGAGCTTGAATTTGAACCCCAGATCGATTTTGATCCGCACACAGGAGAGCAGAATTGAACCAATCCCGTGAACGTATTCAGAAACTCATGGCCAAAGCCGGTCTCGCATCACGGCGTGAAGCAGAGCGCTGGATTGAACAGGGACGGGTCCGGGTAAATGGTACACCTGCGCGCCTGGGTGACAGGGCGGATCCGCTACGGGATCGCATAGAAGTGGATGGATGTCTCATGGCAGAGCAGGAGCATAAATGCTACCTGATGCTGAATAAGCCCCTCGGATATGTCACCACCGCCCAGGATCCTCAGGGGCGCCCTACGGTGCTTGATCTGGTAAAGCAGGTGCCGGTGCGCCTGTTTCCCATCGGCCGTCTGGATTTGAATACCGAAGGGCTGCTCCTTATGACCAACGATGGTGAGTTGGCCAATGCCCTGCTCCACCCGCGCTATGCGATACCCAAAACTTATCGTGTCAAAATAAGCGGAGGACTCGATGAGCGCGCGCGTAAAGCCCTGTGCGAAGGGGTTAGCCTCGAAGACGGGGTTACCGCGCCCGCGCAGATAGACCGTATCCGGAAATCGCAGCGCAACACCTGGTTTGATCTCACTATTACCGAGGGGCGCAACCGGCAGGTGCGCAGGATGTGTGAAGCCGTGGGATGTTCTGTAAGTATGCTCAAACGCGTGCGTTTTGGCGTTCTTGACCTGGGGGATCTTCCTGTGGGACAGTTTCGTCATCTCAATGCCACAGAGATACGTGCGCTTCGCCAGGGGGGATGATTTGTGCATTTGTTTTTCATGTGAACCCAAGTGTTTATGAAGCAGGTTGCTGGATGTAAATTAATGTTTTTTCTGCTGTTTTCCGTATATCCGCTTGACCTGATTAGTCTGCTGCTTTAACCTGTCCAAATCTTTGCAAGGAGTTGAGGCATCAGGAATTACTCCTTCAGCGGCATGGTTAATGCGGTATGGACTTTTTCTGCTCGCATGTTTTAATTATATGGTAAGTGGCGTTTATGTATGGAGCAGCCATGAGATCAGGCAACGCGGATTTCCACAAAACGTCTAACCCATTGGAGTGTTTTCGTGGCAAATAAAGAAAAGCTGTTGACAACGGCGCAGAAGTTTTTGCAGAAAAATCAACTGGCCAAAGCAATCAAGCAGTATGAAAAAGCTTTGAGTCTGGATGATAAGGATTTTCGCTGCCGCCAGAAGCTTGCGGAATTATACAGCCGCAAGGGAGAAGTGGATAAGGCGATCACCCATTACGAAAAGGTTGCCGCCTATTATTCCGAACATGCCTTTTATCTGAAGGCAATAGCTGTGTATAAGCAGATGCAGCGCCTCGCTCCGGAAGAGGAGTCCTTTACTCTTAAACTCGCCAGGCTCAATGAACAACAGGGGCTGGTCGGGAACGCGCTTTCTGAATATCGTACTCTGCTGAAACACTATGAATCCAAGGATAATGTCCGCGCCGCCATCGATACCCTGGGACGTATCAGAGATCTGGATCCGGACAATATAGGTGCTGCGGTAAAGCTCGCCAACTACTACTCCCAGTCCGAGCAGAAGGATAAAGCGCACGAAACCTTTGCAGAGGTTGAAGAACATCTGTGGGAGAAGGGGAACTATAAGCAACTGCAGATGTTTTATGAGCATTTTATACAGCTCTGGCCTGATGACGTTCAGGTTATGGCTCAATACGGGCATGCCATGGTGGAATTTGGTGAGTCTGTTGGAGGGGTGGAATATCTCACGCGCCTGTTCCGCCAGTTCCCTACCCAGAGAGCTGTTCTCGATCGCCTTGCTTCAGGTCTTCACAAAAACGCTGAATATGAGCGCGAGATAGCCTGCCTGCAGAAATGGGCGGAAGTGGAAGCGGACAATCTTGATATCTATCTGCGCCTTGGGAATGCAGCGCTGGAAGCGAAAAACGCCGAGGCGTGTTTTGCCGCGCTTGAAGGCGCGCGGGATAAGTTTTTTGCCGCCGAGCGAGTCGCCGATATCAAGCCTCTTTATGAACGTCTGCGCGAGAAGATGCCGGAAAATCATGCAGTTACTGCTGCACTGCGTTCGATATATGAACATCTGGGTGAAGGGGAAAAACTCTTTGACACCCTGGGAGGACTGGAAAATGACTCCATAGAGTTTGGCTCCGGTGAGGGGGAAGCTGCCGCAGATGTTGTTTCAGAGCCTTCAACTGATGCTGAAGAGGAGACAGGGGACAGAGATTTTAACGAAATTGAATTTGATGACATCACCTTTGATACGATAGATGCTGACCAGCAGGAACAATTGGATATCGACTCTTTCGATCTGGAGGAGACTCCGGCGCCGAAAAGCGTTGATGTCAGCACCGAGCTTGAAGAGGTCGATTTTTACCTCCAGCAGGGGCTGCTTGACGAAGCGCAGGAAGCCTGCGAGCGCCTGCAGAAATATGCTCCGGACAGCAGTACTGTGCAGCAGCGCATGGAGAGAATTCAGCAGTTTCGCGCGCGCCACGCGGAAACGGAAATGCCATCAGAATCCGCTGCAGGAGGTGAGATTCAGCCCCCATTTCTGTCAGAGGTTTCACCTGAGTCTCAGGCCGAGGTGGACGTGGCTCTGAGGGAAGAAAAAGGGCGGGATGAAGAAACTCTGCAGGATTTTGATCTCTACCTTGGAGATGATTTTGACCTTGAACTGGACGTGCCGGAGCTGGCGGATTCTCAACGCGGAGTGGAGACAGAAATAGGTGATGAGGATACTGAATCGGCGTACAATCTGGGTATAGCATATAAAGAGATGGGGCTGTATTCCGATGCGGTGGAACAGTTCGACAGAGCCAAGTCTGATCCGGTACGCAGGGTTTCGAGTATCTCTTTACAGGCCGAATGTTACCGCTCAATGCAGCAATATGAAAAAGCCGAAGAGGTTCTGACTGACGGGCTAGGCGGTGCAGACCTGAGTATGGACGATCGTATCGCTCTTTACTACGATACCGGTCTGCTGTACGAAGAGTGTGACCGCTATGCAGATGCCCTGGCAAGTTATCAGGTGGTGGAGGACAAGAAACCGCAGTTCCGGGATGTGGGGAAAAAAGTGGCCGAACTGAAAAAGATCCTCGGAGTTGAAGGTGGCGCAGATGATATTTCACGGGTTTCCTACGTGTAGCCACAAAGTCCGAATGGCGTATTTCCAGGGGCACAAACAGTGATCAGAGAACGGGACATCACATGAGCTACTCGCAGTTTTTCGGCTTTGAACGCGAACCGTTCTCCAATGCGCCGGATTCGAGATTTTACTTTGAGAATGCCCAGCACAAGCAGGCGCAAGTGCGTATCCGTCATGTGATTGATTCAGGTGGGGGGCTTGCCGTGGTATCCGGCGGGATAGGCTCAGGTAAAACCACGCTCGCACGGCATATCCTCGATACCCTCCCCCTTGAGATCTATGAATCCTCGCTTCTGGTCATGGTTCATTCCGGGATCACCCCCGAGTGGATTCTCACCCGCATAGCCATGCAGTTAGGCGTCAAAGAGCCCGCTGCAGATCGGATGACGGTGCTTAAACAGCTCTATGAGCGCCTGTTGCGGATTCATGCCGAAGGACGGCGCGCCGTGGTTCTGATTGACGAAGCGCAGATGCTGCAGACCAGCGCTCTGATGGAGGAATTTCGCGGACTGCTCAATCTGGAAATACCGGGCAATAAGTTGCTCAATCTCATTTTTTTCGGTCTCCCTGAAGTGGATGAATGTCTGCAGCTGGATAAACCTTTGGCACAGCGTGTGGCCATGCGCTATCATCTGCATCCTCTCCAGGAAGCTGAGACTCTTGAGTATATCAGGCACCGTCTACGCATAGCCGGGGCAGAACATGAGTTGTTTGCGCCTCAGGCGGTGGCGGCGATCCAGCGCTTTTCTGCCGGGGTGCCGCGCTTAATCAACACCCTGTGCGCCAACAGCCTCTTCGAGGCGTTTCTGACCAACAGGAAAATGGTGGATACGCAGACAGTATCGAGTGTGGCCGGAGATCTTGGGCTGACGAATGCTCAGGTGCATGAGAATCATGCCGATCTGGAACAGCATCTGGGGCGGATCGAGGAACTGCTTGAGCGCCTGGAACAACGGCGCGACTAACAGACCATATGCTCAAAGGGGAAAGTTCTGCCGGCTACAGCCGGTTTTTTTGTATATTTGGTTCTATTCTATTTTGTGTGGGTAAGATGACAGCCGTTTACTGAAGTTCAC
>JBNGCY010000038.1:0-24196 GCA_049975505.1 Desulfuromonadaceae bacterium
AAGACCAACGACAATCTGCAGCGTATCAGCGCATCGGTGGAACAGCTTTCCGCTTCGACGGATATGGTGCATCAGAACATCAGTGAGGTGAAAAATCTCAGCAGCGGCGTGGATCAATCCATGACTGCAGTGCAGGGGTTTTCTGTGGATCTCAACCGTAATACCCAGGCTATGCAGGAGTTGGTCTCGCGCTTTCAGATCGGACGCGGTAACCTGGAATACAACCTCAATCAGGCGCGGATGTATCGTGAACGCTGTCAGGATTTTCTGGAGCACCTTGCAAGCAAGGGGGTGAACGTGTTTGATACCCGCTACCAGCCCGTGGCCGACACTGACCCGCCTAAATATGAAACTGAGTACACCCGTTATTTCCCTGAGAAGTTGCAGCCGCTTTACGATAATGCCGTAGAGAATATGGCCGGAGGAGTATTCTGTCTGTGCGTGGATCAGAACGGCTATGCTCCGACACATAACAGTTTTTACTCACATCCGCCCAGTGGTGATGCGGAGACAGACCTGACCCAGAGCCGCGATCGACGTATTTTCGATGACCCCACCGGGATTGCTGCAGCGCGCAACCAGGAGAACTTCCTCCTGCAGACCTACTGTCGCGATACCGGGGTGATCATGAGCGATCTGAGTCTGCCGTTGACCGTGCAGGGGCGCCACTGGGGGGCGATCCGTTTTGGCCTCAATCCTGAAGAGTTGTTGCAGTAGCTGCCGTTTTCAGCACAAATATTGAATCTCAATGTAAAATGCTTCCATCACTCTCAAAGGTGCTGTTGCAGGGCCGAATGCCAGGCGTGCAGTTTTTGCGCGAAATTCATGCGCGCATGTGCCGGGCTTGTAGAGGGAAGGCGTTCCCATGTGATCCGGCGTTGGAGGGTGTCAACCTCGGGAGCAATCAGGCGTTTATACAGGTTTGCAGCCTTGGTGCCGTTGCACAATACTGTGCTGATCACCGTATGTTCGTGCAGTAGAGCGGCAACAGGGTTGGGGGTGATGCTGTGTTGTTCGATGGCGGTGTCGCTGCTGCCCGCGCGCTCGCAACTGTATACAACATCCCAGAGGGCGATGCCGTTGCGCCCCAGCACTTCCAGGCGTTCGGAATATGGAATAGAAAGATCAAAGTTCAGACATCGCGCCATGATCGGCCAGAAGGCATTGCGCGGATGGGCGTAGTATTCCCCTGCATCAAGAGATGCTATCCCGGGCATGGAACCTAGAATGAGGACTCTGGCACCGGGATGTATTGCCGGGGGGAAACTGTATAACATGGGATTACCTTTTTGCCTGTGTTAATCAAGTTTGGGTGAATTCAGAAGCACATACCCGGTTTCTACCGCTGTTCTTGGCCTGATACAGGTTTCTATCGGCGCAGACAACCAACTCTTCAAGGGTTTTGTCAGTATCCGGAATTATACCGCAGCAGCCGATGCTTACCGTTACGAGGGCGCTGACCGGTGACGCAGCATGCTTTAGCTTCAGCTCTGTAATCATCGCCAGCATTCTCTTCGCTACATGTTTGCTGCTGTAGAGATCTGTATCTGGCAGCAGGGCGATAAATTCTTCTCCCCCATAGCGTGCAACAATATCTTCCGGACGTTTACATGCCAGATCCAGGGTTTTGGCCACTCGTTCCAGACAGCGGTCTCCCTGTTTGTGGCCATAGTGATCATTGTAGAGTTTGAAATGGTCAATATCGATCATCAGCAGACTTAACGGTTGTTTGCGGCGCAGGGCGTTGCGCCATATTTTCTCCGCGCGTTGGTCGAAGCCGCGCCGGTTGAGGACCCCGGTAAGGCTGTCCTGCAACGCCATTTTTCGAAGTTCTTCCTGAGCTTTTTTCAGATTTTCTTCCTGTTGCAGGCGTTCGGTTATATCCTGAAAAACCGTGGTTGTTCCTGTAAGTCTGTTGTGGCTGAAAAGAGGCGAGCATACGACTTCAACAGGGAAGTGCCTTGCATGGCGGGTAGTGAATATTTGACGATTCGAATGCAGGGTGACTTTCTCCTCAAGTACCTTGTCGCACAGACAGTGATCCGGATTTTCTGGATTAACGTGAAAGAGTTTATGCGCATCCTGTCCGAGAATTTCCTCCTTGCTTGTTTCAAGCATTTTCAATGCTGCACTGTTGACATAGGTGACAAATCCTTTTCTATCAGCAGTGTAGAGACCGATCCCCATATTGTCGGAGATATTCTGAAGAAACGCAGCATGTTGGTTTTGTTTGGTCTGCAGAGCGGAGTATCGCAACCACAATATGTAAAAGGCTGTAAGCAAAAAAGCAAAAAGCGAAAAACGCAGCAGAGCGTTTGCGTGTAGCCCCGCAATGAGTGGTTCAGGAGTTATGCCTACGAGGTAGGCCGCATGTTCTCCAATGGTATTCTCAATGGAGTGAAATATCACTGAATAAGTAGTGTAGTTATAATTAACGGTTACACTGCAACTTTGTTTTTGAGCCAGAATGTTCTGGAGGTTGTATTGTTGGAGAAGTTTATCTTTAATCTCTTCTATCAAAGGGAGGGTGCTGATATTTTCACGGCATTGTCCGGATATTAAATCCGCTCTTTCGCTGACATAGTTCGGATGTAATGTGGCGGGCTGATAGAAAGGGTGAAGTTCCGGGAACAGCTTGTGCCATAATTCCGGCTTGTAGAGAATGAATTGCAAAGAAGTTTTGTTCGCTGTTTCCAGATCCTGGAATTCTTCGAGAAGGTGGAAGAAAGAAGTACTTATCTCAACGGAGCCTAAATGCTCGTTATTGTAGATTATCGGATACACATGGCGGAAGCCGTGAAGAATTCTACCACTTTCATAGCTATGCACTTCACGCAGTTCGGAGTTGGCAATTTCAACGGAAGTTCGGATGCCCACCAGGGAATCGCCCGATTTGTCTGGTGCATGCATTCTCAAGAGTGAGCGTCCATCAGGGAAATGAAAGTGCAGTTGACGCAGGTGTTTCTCACGTAGACGTGTATATACCGGGGCAAGCTCACGGTACAGGAGTCCGCGCTTGATGTTTTGTTCTTCACCGTGGCTATGCTTGACATCTCTTAGCAAAGACAGAACCTTGTCTGTATTGATTATTTCGCTGAAGATGGTGTCAGCCAGAAGTTTGTAGGTATTGTTGGCGCTCTGGATCGCGGCTTCCTGGGATGCCCTGCTTAGTTCCAGGTGGGCATTTTTCAAGTCCTGGTAGTGCCTGAACACCAGAAAGCCCACACATGCAATAAGCATTAGATAGATTGTGGTGATTTTCAGGTTTGGATTCATAGAGGTATGTCCGGTACGGGATATTTCTCCAGCATATAGCGGATAATATCGTAGTCCTGATTGTCAAAAGGAATCATTCCATAATTCAGATTTTCAGGGAGTGGCCTGGGCTTGATTTTGAGTAATTCACTGCTTATCCGGCCAAGCTTTTCCTTGTCGAGAGTTTCAGAATTGGCCACCAAAACAAAGCCGGGGACAAACTCGCTTTCGCACAAAATATTCAGCCCCAGATTGCTGTACTTATGTGCAACACTTGTTTTTATCCCGGCTAGATCTGCGTCTCCGCCTATTACGGCCAGAGCCGCTTTTTCGTGAGTTCCCGCATAGATATAGGGAAGTTGTTCAAGGCTCCTGTCGTACCGATCAAGGAGGGCTTCAGTCATAAGGTAGCCGCAGGTTGCGTATGGCTGAGTTAAAGCTAATTCGATGGCATTTTTCTTATCCAGAGGATTTTTATTGCCGAAGCTGACCAGGGCACATGTGTAATCGGGGCGGGCGGATTCGTCAAGAATGCGAACCAGAGGCAGGATATGAGAATTATCTTCCGTTGCAAACACAAACGGCAGCGGGCCAAGAATAGCAAAGTCAATGCTGTTTTCAGAAATTCCTTTTATGATATCTGCATAGTCACTTTTGTAGACAAGTTCAACCTCCTGACCGCATATTTTAGCCAGAGCGTTACAAAGAGCGGAGAACTTTTCTATCATGTGTTGTTGCGACATCAAGGGTTGGGGAGCGAAGCGCAGAGGGGTATGGGCGTTGAAAGCTACATCTGAGACCAGAAGCAAAGCGAAGCACATCAAAATTGCATATATTTTTTTCATACCGTTTGCCCGCCAGCTTTGAAATATAACCTTTTCGGAAATATATACCAGATAGTCTTATTTGTTAATAGTTGAATTTTGCTCTCGGTGATTTTAGTTTCTGCAACGGACTGGCACCATGCAGACTGCACAGTTTGGACTTGTGGTGCAGCAGCATCAGATATGCACAAAACATAAAAAAATAAGCCGGTGATCAAGTTTATTCAGAAGATTGAGGCAGATATTCGATGCTTGACAGGTTCTCGAGCCGCTCGGGTTTGAAATGCATGCGTGGGTGCATTATTTCTAAAATATCTTTAGCGCTCTGTATTAACTGCGAGTCCTGGTCAGGGTTAAGTAACTCGTGGTTCTGGGCAACGTTCGGCATTATTATGTTGCTTAACGATTTTTTTGTTTCTTCTGTGTCTGCTTTCAGGCAGATGGCCATGTCGTCCAGGATTTTTGGAGCATGGGGATATAGATTATCTGCAACCGCAAAGTGTTTTTCTACTATGTGTTTTAACGCGGTAGAAAATTGCTCCATCCGATCAGTTCTAACCGCAAGAACATCGATAATGGCTTCGGGAATCATCCTGGTGTCAAAAAGAATATTGCCGACCCGCATATTTTCTGCCAGGGGCATATAGGTTATCAGAGCGTCTATTTCAGGATTGTTCCACAGAGTCTCGTGTTGCTTGACAATTCCAAAATGCAACCTGACATCTTTGCGTTCAAGATCTGCGTGTTGGAGAATTTTTGCGAGCATAAGGTGCCCAAGAACAGAATCCTCCATGCCTATGGTGGCATTCTTTAACTCCTCCAGGCGGGCAATGTTAGGGCGTGAGATAAGGAGGTCGGCACCAGCAGAGGTGTTGAATACCAGGACGATACTTAGCGGCACCCCCTTTTCTCGCAGTGACAGGACTTCATCGAGGGTTAGTGCTGCGGCATCGACTCCATCTTTAAGAAGTAATTGAGCCGAATCGGAAATAGAATCGGTGCGGAAAATCTCTACCAAGTCATGATTAAGCATTCCTTTGTTGGCGCTGACACACAGGGTCTGATAGCCAACCCACGGGTGCATTGCCAGCCTCAAAGGGCGCTTAACCGTCTTTTGGCATCCTGCATAGCATATAAGCAGAATGGATCCGCATAAAAGCAGCAGTGCGTATAGTTTGTGGGAGGTAAAACCGTTCAAACCTCGTTTCCTGAACTTAGGTATGAAATGGTCAAGGTGTTGTTTTGCAGCGGTTTTATAGCACATAGGAGGGGAAAGTAACAATGCCTGTGCGGGGACTAATTTTTTATTGTTGTTTGATTATTCCACCTTAGGTTAAAACAAAAAAAGACCCGTAAAGAGGGTCTTTTTTTGTTTCGGCAGTTGTTAATTGTCCACTTTACAGCAACGCTTTAACCGCATTCAGCGCCGCAGCGTAGTCAGGCTCGTCGGTTACTTCGGGGACGATTTCGCGGTAGGCTACCTTGCCGTCGGTGTCAATGATATATACGGCACGCGCCAGAAGCTTGAGTTCGTCGATGAGCAGACCGTAGTTCTGGCCGAAGCTGCGCTCCTGGTAGTCGGAGAGCATCTGCACCCGCTCGATCCCGGCGGCGCCGCACCAGCGCTTCTGCGCGAAAGGTAGATCCATGCTGATGGTATAGACGGCGATGTCATCGGGCAGCGCGGCGGCATCCTGGTTGAATTTGCGTGTCATGGTGTCGCACACACCGGTATCAATAGATGGCACTACGGCGATCAGTTGCACCTTGCCCTTGGCGGTATCACGGGTTACCGGCTGCAGGGCGTTATCCACAACCTTGAAATCCGGAGCCTGGCTGCCGACAACGATGTCGGGGCCGAGCAGGGTTACCGGATTCTGCTTGAATGTGACTATGCCTGTACGTTTTTCTACCATGGTTAACTCCTTTATTCTGTGGGTTGAGTGGTGCGGTATTTCATTTAAAGATAGTGTAAAAAACAATCAGATTTAAAATGTCACTTAATTTGTCTTCAATGTAACATCTGTAGTGGATATGTCAACATAACCAAGGTGCTTATTATGGATCACAACTGTTCAGTACGGTCTTGTGGCACCCATTCCAAGGGACACTTTGCGCCGTCCATGGCCGTTCGACTGTCGCCGTCCGTGGCGACAGACGCCCTTTCCATGGGTACCACAAGCCCTCATCGGTAGCGGTGGTGAATAGCAACTATGGGTCTTCTAATGGGCAGAACAGAAAAACAGGGGCTGAGGCGCACCCCTGTTTTTAGTCTGTTACGTTGCTTTTTAGTGGGATTTAGCGCTTTCCACTGTCAGAACCGGCTTCGGAGTTTCACTGGTGCTGGGCGGGAGCACCGGATGCTCAACTACGGGTTGTTCGCCGGTGAGCGCCTCGAGGAAACGGGTGATCTTGGCTACTTCATCCTCGTTCAGATCCATCCCCAGTTGGGAGCTGCTCATGATCTCGACTGCATCGCCCAGATCCCATACTTTACCGGTGTGGAAGTACGGATAGGTGAGGGCAACGTTACGCAGTGCCGGAGAGCGGAAAACATATTCATCTGCTGCAGTATTGGTAATCTGGAAGCGACCCTTATCCCCTTCGGGGAGCAGATCTGCGCCCGGTTTTTCAACTACGCCGAAAGGATAGTATCCGTCACCACCCAGGTTGATACCTGAATGACACCCGACACAGCCTTTGTTTACGAAGAGCTCAAGCCCCTCTTTCTGTTCGGCACTAAGGGCGTTATCATCGCCGGCCATGAAGCGGTCCAGGCCGTCATTCGGAGTCAGAAGTGTGGCTTCAAAGATCTCTATGGCCAGAGCCATGTTGTCAAAATTAACCGGATCCTTGTCTTCAGGAAAGGCTTTTTCAAACAGCGCTACATACTCGGGTATGGATTTCAGGGTCTTGATAACCATTTCCGGGGTATTGTTCATCTCAACAGATGCCTGAACCGGTCCTTTGGACTGTTCTGCCAGGTCTTTTGCGCGCCCATCCCAGAACTGGGCGGTGTTGAATACCGCATTGTAGGTGGTGGGGGCGTTACGCGGACCCTTCTGCCAGCCGTGGCCGGTTGAGGTTTCCTGCAGGTCGGCACCGGCCAGGCCAACATTATGGCAGGTTTGACAGCTGATCAGCTGGGAGGAGGCCAGGCGCGGCTCAAAATAGAGCATGTGCCCGAGCTTGAGTTTTTCAGGGGTGGCTTTGTTGCCTTCAAGTTCGGGGGCACTTTCGGGGATAGGCTTGAACAGGCTTTTGCTCATCTCGCGCAGTTCGGCGTCAGATGCGAAACCCATGGTGGAGACTGTCAGCATTGTGGCGACAGCTACTGCAATGATACGTTTCATGTTCCTACTCCTTTGAATGAAATAAACAGATAACAGGTAAAAAAGAAACAGGCATCGTGCCCGTCTCCCGGGTAGCCAGGTCAGGCCTCGGTACATCGCATAAGGAAGTCCGGCGTGTCACTGCATTTAATTTCAGAATAACGCCTTTCAAGCCGTTTTCAAGTCGTAGCCCTGGTTTAACTTTCTTAGCGATGTAGAGACCGTAATCATTCTTAGTTAGGAAAGATAATTATCTGTCTGGGTTTTGTCAAGCAAAAAATAAAGCCCTCTGAACATGAAGAACAGAGGGCTTCGGATATGGTTGAGGGTTTATTGCAGCTGCAGATGTACGCAGCTGAGATTACAGGAGATCAAAACGCTGTAACAGCTTGATTGCACCGAAGTATGACCCCACAATTATCCCGATCCAGAGAGTGAGTAATAACATTGGCCGCTCCTTTCAATAGCTTTTCTTGTCTGAGACAACTTCCATCAGGGAGAGTTTCCTGCTGTCCATCTGACGCCATACCCAGATGATGTATCCCAGAACAAAGGGGATCATGAGAGCGACATAGCTCATCATGGTCAGGGTGTAGTGACTGCTTGAGGCATTAAAGATGGTGAGACTGCTGTTCAGGTCGACCCTGGAGGGATAGAAAGCGGTGTTGTTGTATCCGGCAAGGAAGAATATCGCCAGCACGGTCAGCACCGTTCCCAGGCCTGCAGGCCAGATGCCGCGCACTGACTCGGTGAAATAATTCAGCATCACCCCGGTAATTACCAGCACCAGACCGGCTAAAAGCAGAATCAGCGTCAGAGGCATTTCCACCAGATTGTGCAGGTACTTGTTGGGCTCGATAAAAATACTTCCGTCTGCCGGATTGAGGGCGTATCCGTCCATGGTGACCAGACGCACAAGGACATACACCAGAAACGGCAGCGCACATACGAAGTTGTTCCCGGCGGAGTTTTTCAGACGCTGTACCAGCCCGGCTTCATCGAGGTTATTGCTCAGGTACAGAGCTCCCAGGGTTCGGGCCAGAAAGACCAGGAACAGCCCCAGACTCAGGTTGAAGAGGCTGAAAGCCGCTTCCAGACCACGCAGAGGATGCTCCCACTGCACCAGATTGTAGTCGTTAAGGGTGAAGGCCGAGCCGGTGAAAAACGTGCCAACCGCAGCGCCTATCAACAGAATGCCGATTGAGCCGTTGATAAACATAAAACGCTCAAAGGTTTTCTGCCCCAGAAGGTTGCCGGGCTTGGTACGGAATTCGTAACTGACCGCCTGAATGATGAAGGTGAAAAGGATGGCGATCCATACCCAGTAGGCTCCGCCGAAACTGGAAGCGTAGAAAAGGGGAAACGAAGCGTAAAAGGCTCCGCCGAACAGAACCAGGGTGGTAAAAGTCAACTCCCATTTGCGCCCCAGGGAGTTGATCATGAGGCTTTTTTCGTCCTCGCTTTCAGGGACATTGAGCAGGAGGGTCTGTCCCCCCTGAACGAAAGTCAGGAAAATGAACAACGCCCCTACCACAGAGACTATAAGCCACCAGAGGTGTTGCAGTGTTGACCATTCAAGGCTTCCAAACATGACTAATCTCCTTCCGGGCCGATGGTTATCTGGCGTGCCATAATTTTAAGCTCAGCAATAAGCAGGGCGGCAAACAAACCCAGGAACAGGAAGAACGTGGTCATCACCGTGCCTGTATCCAGGTTGGAGCGTGCCACCGTCACCGGGAGCATATCCTGAATAGCCCAGGGCTGCCGTCCCACTTCTGAAACAATCCACCCCGCCTGCTGTGCTACATAGCCCAGGAATAATCCAAGAACACCGAGAAGCAGAAGCGGATAGTTGCGTTCGAGAGTGCCGCGATTCAGAAGGAACAAATACAGAGCGAAGAGCAGGATGAAAAAGGTTCCCAGCCCTACCATCATCCGAAACGCATAGAACGTCAGAGATACCGGCGGTACCGCGTGCTCCACGGAAAGCAGATGGCCGTAGCCAAGGTAGTCGCGGTGCTGATTGAAGTTTTCCAGCGCATCTGCAGCTTCGGCATCATTGGCGTTTTTGCGTGCCTGCTTGTACGCAGCCAGAGCCGCGACAGCCTGGCGTCCACGTTCGACTTTTCTATCCACTCCCATAATGTTCTGTTCTTTGTTACCGTAGAGCAGATCATCAATGCCGGGAACAAAACCGTTGAGATCGCGGGTTGCGAGAAGGCTGAGTACTTTGGGAATCTCCACCTTGAATATAAATGCATCCTCGCCATCGCCTGGCTGTTTCAAGGGGTTGGGCATTCCCAGAGCCACCAGCCCTGCACCTGTGGATCCTTCATACAGTCCCTCCATGGCGGCCAGTTTTATGGGTTGGGTTTTCGCAGTGATAACCGCGTGCTCATCGCCGCTGAAAGCTACAAAGAGGGAACTTAGAAGTCCGAAAACACATGCCACCGTTATCGAGCGCAGGGCAAACTGTCTGTGTTTGTTGCGCAGCAGATACCAACTGGAGATTCCCACCACAAAAAGTGAGGCGAGAAGAAAGCCGGAACTGGTGGCATGGACAAAATGCCCGATAGCCACAGGCGAGGAGATAATCGCCCACAGGTTATCCATTTCAAAACGCGCGGTATCGGGGTTGAAATTCATCCCCACCGGATGCTGCATCCAGCCATTCGCTACCAGAATCCACAGAGCGGAAAGGTTTGACCCTACCGCCACCATCCAGGTGGAGAACAGATGCATGCGCTGCGAGACACGCTCCCAGCCGAAGAACATCACCGCAAAGAAGGTTGCTTCAAGGAAGAACGCAAATATGCCCTCGATGGCCAGTGGGGCGCCGAAGATATCCCCCACCATCCATGAATAGTTGGACCAGTTGGTGCCGAACTCAAATTCCAGAATAATTCCGGTGGCAACCCCGATGGCGAAGTTGATACCGAAGAGGGTCATCCAGAACTTGGTGAGGTTTTTCCACTGCGGGTTGCCGGTTTTTACATAGATGGATTCAAAAAAAGCACACAGAAAGGAGAGCCCCAGAGTAAGGGGGACGAAAATCCAGTGGTACATGGCGGTCAGCGCAAAGGTCGCACGCGCCCAGTTCACCATGCTGAGGTCTAAGTTTTCTATCACGGAGTGCCTCCTGGTTGAATGAGGGATAAGACATTTCAGAGCAATAAATCATCGATCATCGCAAATCAGACCGGGGAGGGGGGCGGCTGTCGGTGAGATTACCGAGGACGTGATCTGCGCGTTCGGCATCGGAGGAAAAATTGGTGGCGAGAAAGTCAGGAAAGAAGAACATCTTCAAGACGGCAAACATGACAAAGAGCTTGATGAAAATGATCTTCCACAGGGTTCTGCCTACCACCATGGAACGGAAACCGTCACGGTAAAACGTGTACACATTGCGGATTAACATGTGCTGCCTCCGTACTGAATAAAAGAAGAATCCGGTGCCGGTCGAATTATTACCTTTTTAGTCTTATTTACTCCGTCCTTGATTTGATGTCAAGCATATATTCATGCCGGGTTATGTTGTTGGAGATGGTTTTTCGCGTAATTGCTGTCCCAGAGAATCGGGTTCAGGAGTGCAGGTGTTTTTAATAATCCGCTTTATGGCAGAACAAGCAACGGTTCGGGTCGGGATGTTCGGCAGGAAATTCCAGCCCCGGCTTGCCATGGCAGTCCTTGCAGAATTTTTCCGCAGCCTTTTTCCCTTCCTGCTTGAAAATTTTCTGATATTTGGCGTGGGTATCATCCACAGGCATGTGGGGAGTGGTTTCTTCGGGAGCCAGCCATAAAAAGGTTACTACTGCAACTCCGACCCCGAGGGTGATAATGTCTCGCTTGGTCACGGTTTATCCTTTCGAAAATTCTGGTGAAGTTATACCCTGCACAAGGCTGCGCCGGGGTTTTACAAGCTCAATCGCCGCGCATGAATACCATATAGATAAACAGAAACACCAGGACTGCACCGCCTCCAAGAAAAATAAAGAGGCTGTCCGATGAGCGTTCCAGGTCTGTTCCGGTACTGTGCACAACATACACCAGAGCAACAAAGCCGGTCAAAGAGAGTGTGCATGAGAGCAGCAGATGCCATTTGAGCCATACACATATCAGGATAAATGCTACCGCACCGATGATGAACCACGGATTGTGTAACAGGTTCAGATCGGCAATATAGCGGATAATCATTGATGTCTTCAGCGGTTTCAGCCATTCTATTAACGCTTCCATGGCGCGGCTCCATTATGGTAAGGGTGGCTCGGGTAAAATAAAAGGTTCTTATCTGTAGCAGATTAGCATGTGGAAAGCAAAACACAAGAGCGAAACTCATTGAAATCCTTGAGGCGGCCGGACTTAATACCCCGTGTGGAGCGGTTGTCCGATTCCCGGGGATAAACAGATGCCGGTGGACACCATAAGCCCCCGTCGCTTGTGGATAGTGAACAGTTACTCCCATTCTTTATTTAAAAGAGGTTGGTGTGCCCCAAAGAGCAGTAGGTGTTTTTGATTCCGGCGTAGGCGGGTTGACGGTACTTAAAGCAATCCGGCAGCATTTACCGGAGGAAGATCTGATATACCTTGGTGACACCGCCAGGGTGCCATACGGAACTAAAAGTCCGGAAACGGTGTTGCGCTATGCCATGCAGGCGGCGGAGTTTCTGTGTGCACACCAGGTCAAAATGGTGGTGGTGGCGTGCAATACCGCTTCCTCGGTTGCTTTGCAGATTCTTGCGCACCATTTCAATGTACCCGTGCTCGGAGTTATTGTGCCTGGAGCTCAGGAAGCCGTGAGGATTTCACGTTCCGGCAGGATTGGAGTAATCGGCACCGAAGGAACCGTCAACAGCGGGGCATACCAGCATGAGATCAGCACCCTGTGTGACGGAGTCGAAGTATTCAGCGCAGTGTGTCCTCTATTTGTTCCCCTTGCCGAAGAAGGCTGGGCCGGGCATGAAATCGCCGTTATTGCCGCACGCGAATACCTGAAACCGCTGCTGGATAATCACATCGATACCCTGGTGCTGGGATGTACTCACTATCCGCTTTTGAAAAACACTCTTCGTCAGGTTCTGCCTGAAGAGGTTAAAATGGTCGATTCCGCTACTCAGACAGCATTGACGGTGCAACACCTCCTGCGGCAAAACAGTACTCTGTGTACGCGTTCGCGTAATGGGGACTGCAGATTCTATGTTACCGATGTCCCCACACGCTTTATCCGAGTAGGGAGTGCGTTTCTGGGCGAGAAGCTCGAACAGGTGGAACGTATAACCCTGCCCGGCATGGATCATGATTCAAGGAGGTTTGTATGAGTCTGTCGCCGCGTATGCGTAAACGATTGTTGCTCTCTGGCCTGGTTCTTTCAGGGCTCATAGGTGCGGGTATCATTGCCGGACGCATGGTTGTGGATGTCCGTCCTGTGGTGCAGGAACACCAGGCTCCTCGTACCCCGGTGGTTCAGGAAGAGATATCCCTGTATTTCAGCACTCCCGATGCCAGTGGCCTGCTGGAGGAAAAGCGTTCCGTACCCAGAGCGGGGGACGACTATACCGCGCTGGATCAGATTGTGAAACAACTGGCGCGTGGTCCTGAAGATCCTGGTCTTTCTCCAGTTATACCCGCTCAGACACGTCTGCTCGGAGTACGCCGTCTCGATGCGAAGACCCTGGAACTCGACTTCAACCGTGAATTGATTGACTACCATCCTGGGGGCAGCGCTTCGGAATTATTGACAGTACATGCGCTGACTAACTCCATTGCAGCATATATGCCTGATTTTGAACGCTTTGTAATCACAGTGGAGGGCCAGGCGCTTGAAAGCCTCAAAGGGCATGTTGATCTGAGTCGGCCCCTCGATCTCAATCGCAACTGGGTCAGAACAGAAGCTGGCACCGGGGATATGATCCTGACCGAAGAGTAAATGTTGTTACCGGAAACACCTTTATTTTGATGGGAGAGAAAGACTCATGAACAGATTTATGCGTGCTGTAACTGAGCACGTCCTGATACTGGATGGAGCGATGGGAACCATGCTCCAGGCACGGGGTCTCAAAGCGGGCGAGTGCCCGGAACAGATGATTCTGGATGCCCCGGATGTTGTAGAAGGGGTGCATCGCGAATATGCCGCAGCCGGTGCGCAGGTGATTGTCACCAACACCTTCGGTGGAAATCGTACGAAACTGGCGCATTACGGGCTGGAGGATAAAGTCCATCAGATCAACACCCGTGCGATTGAACTCGCGCGTTCCGGGGGCGGAGATGATGTGTTTGTCCTCGGGAGTATCGGTCCGAGCGGGCGTTTCCTCGAGCCTGTGGGCGACGCCGGTTTTGATGAGATGGTGGAGGTGTTTGCCGAACAGGTGCGTGCCTTTGTTGAGGCAGGTGCAGACGGCATCAGCTGTGAAACCTTTCTGGATATCTGCGAACTCAAAGCGGCGGTGATGGCATGCCGGGAGTATTCCGATCTGCCGATAGTCGCAATGATGACCTTCGATGATGAAGGGCGTACCGTTCTGGGAACATCGCCGGAAGCGGCAGCGGTAACCCTGGATGCTCTACAGGTGGATGTGATTGGAAGCAACTGCGGTCTGGGCATTGAGGGGATGTACGAGGTGCTGTGCCAGATGCGCACCTGCACCGACCGCCCTCTGATTGCTCAGGCCAACGCCGGGCTCCCCGTTCTTCGCGCTGGGGAAACCGTATTCCCCGCCACTCCGGAGGAGATGACACTCTACCATGAACGCCTGATCGAACTGGGGGTGCGCATTGTCGGCGGGTGTTGCGGAACCACGCCGGAGCATATCCGCGTGATGCGCGCGGCCCTGGATCCCCTGGAGCAGGGCTGGAATCCGCCCCGGCGCACCAGAGGGCTTGTCTCCAGTCGAACCGCAGTGTGCGCTTTTGCTCCCGGATCGCGCTGCGCGATTATCGGAGAACGCATCAACCCCACCGGCAAGAAGGGCTACAGTGCTGAACTGCGCGAGGGGAAAACCGCGTATATCCGGCGCGAAGCCCAGGCGCAGACCGCAGCCGGGGCGCATCTTCTCGATGTCAATTGCGGGGCTCCCGGGGTGGATGAAGCCGCAGCCCTGGAACGCGCGGTGTTCGCTATCAGCTCTGTTACTCATCTTCCGCTGGTGCTTGACTCCTCCGATCCGACTGCGCTGGAAAGAGCGCTGAAGGCTGCGGACGGGAAGGTGCTGATCAACTCGGTAAACGGCGAAGAGAAGAGTATGCGCACCATCCTGCCGCTGGCACATAAATACGGTGCTGCGGTGATAGCCCTGTGCCTGGATGAAGAAGGGATTCCCAAAACTGCGGCCGGGCGGATTGGCGTGGCACGGAAGATCGTTGCCCGCGCCGAGGAGATAGGGATTCCGCGCTGTGATGTGATGGTTGATTGTCTGGCCCTCACCGTTTCCGCCGAGCAGGATCAGGCCATGGAAACCCTGAATGCCATTCGTACCCTGACCCGTACCGATGGTTTGGCCACCGGGCTGGGGGTGAGCAATATCTCGTTCGGCTTGCCGCGCCGCCCCCTGATTTCCGCTACCTTTTTTGCCATGGCCCTGGAGGCGGGCTTGAGTGGCGCGATTATAAATCCTGCAGATGAACGCATGCAGGATACCTATCGCAGCGCTATGGTGCTCCTCGGACACGATAAACGTGCCGAGGCCTATGTGGAGGCATATGCGGATTCACAGGCGGAAAAATCCTCCTCTGCTTCCGGCAGCGAGGCCGCCGCAGAGGATAGTCTCCAGCGTCTGAGCCGGGCAATCATCCAGGGAGAAAAGGATGAGGTGGTATCTCTGGTGGAACAGGCGCTTGCCGAAGGCCACGAACTCATGGCGATCAGCAATGACGGTCTGCTCCCCGGTCTGGAAGAGGTGGGGAGACGCTTCGGCGCTAACAGAATCTTCCTGCCTCAGGTGCTCTTAAGTGCCGAAACCATGCAGACCGCGTTTGCCCGCCTGAAGCAGGAGATGGGCGCTGCGGACATGAAAAACAACGGCAGAATCCTTATGGCTACAGTGGAGGGAGATATTCACGATATTGGCAAAAATATCGTGTGTACCCTGCTGGAAAACTACGGTTTTGAGGTTATCGATCTGGGCAAGAATGTCTCTGCCGCGCGCATTGTTGAGCAGGCTCTGGAGCAGAAGGTGGATGCGGTCGGGCTCTCGGCCCTGATGACTACAACCCTGCAGCAGATGCAGGTCACTATTGATGCTCTGCGCGAAGCCGGGGTCAAGGTCTTTACCATGGTCGGGGGCGCGGTGGTGACTCAGGAATATGCGGATCAGATCGGGGCGGATATCTATGCCGATGATGCCATGGAAGCGGTGGAAAAGGTGAAGCAGATTATGGCAGGCCCGGCGTCGAATTCCACGGAGAATTGACGCTATGATTGGCGGATTCAACCACAATTTCAGTTACAAAGGGCATACATACCATGTCCAGACCGAAGACAGCGGTGTGCCCCGCGCCCGCATAACCACGCTGCTGTATCGCGCCGGTTCCATCCTTGCGCGCGAAACCACAGACTACGCGGCCATGGCCGAAGAGCCAGACCTCGGTTCACGCGTAGAGCAGATAATGAAACAGCAGCATCGCACCATGCTTAAAAATCTTAAGGATGGGGCGTATGATGCTAAAATCGCCCAGTTTGATGCCGCATCAGCAGATTTTGGCGTGCTGGATCCTGAGATAAGTTCCTCGGGGAAAAAACAGGGATCGGGCTCTGAATCCCCCAGGGTCTCAGCACAGGTTACATCCCCGTCGCTACGCCAGGGCGAATGGGAGGGTGGCCGCCTCGAAAAGCGCTTGAAAGCATACCTGGATGCAGGGCGCTGAGGCCCTTAGCTATGAATAAACAGATCAGAGATGATAAATACTTGAATTCACTATGCTTAAACACAGTCTTATAGTCCGCATCATTGCCATGAATGTGGTTCTGCTCACAGTCGGGATCGGGGTCTTCACCCTGTTTCACTATCAACGTGACCGCAGCAACATGCTCAAACTCACCCGCGATGGCGCTGATATTTTAATGACCACGGTGGAGAATTCCATCTTCAATTCGAAGTGCAAAGGTGATCCTAAAACCCTGCAACGCACCCTGGAGTTGATAGCCAATGGCCCTAATCTGCGCGTGATCCGGATTTTCAATCCCGAGAGTGGAGAGATCGCCAACTCTTCGTTTGCGGCGGAGATGGATCAACCCATGCTGACCTGTGAACTCGAAGCGTATCGCCGCGGTGACGATGCAGTTATGCTTGAACACGGGGGAGAAGAGGTTCTGAGCATTCTGGAGCCCATTGCAAATAAAGCCGTCTGCCATGAATGCCACAATTCTGAGCAGGAAGTGCTGGGAGTGCTCAATCTCAACTACTCCATTGCCGGCACCAACGAGCTTTTGAGCAGATCGTCGCGCTGTTTCACCCTTTCGATGATTTTTATCACCCTGCTGCTCTCCACCGGGGTGGCGTGCATTCTGGTGCGCTATGTGCGCAAACCCATTCAGGTGCTTACCCGGCGCATGGCCCAGGTTGAAGCAGGATGCCATAATGTGCGCATGGCACCCAAATACAACGATGAAATCGCCTATCTGATGCGCAGTTTCAACTCCATGCTCGATAAACTTGAAGAGGCGCAGCAAGAACTTGAACAGTACCATTTCCAGCAGATGGAGCAGGCGGACAGGCTCGCCGCCATCGGAGAGATGGCCACGGGTATGGCGCATGAAATCAAAAATCCTCTTGCAGGGATCAAAGGGGCTCTGCCCCTTGTGGCCGAGGATTTTCCTGCGAATGATGAACGCCGTCAGGTGGTTGCGGATATCATTGCACAACTGGAGCGTTTAAACAAAACCGCATCTGATCTGCTCAAATTCGGACGTCCCGGAACGCCACAGTTTGATTATCTGAATGTCAATAATCTTATCAACGAAACCCTGTTTTTTGTGGCCCAGCATCCCGAGGCTAAAAACGTTGAACAATGCTGCGAACTGGGAGAGGATATCCCTCTGATATGGGCGGATCCAACGCAGGTGCAGCAGGTGCTGCTGAATATCGTGATAAATGCGCTCCAGGCGACTCCTGCAGGTGGGCGTATCTGCCTGGGCACTGCACAGGTAAGTGAGGGTGAGCGCGAATACGTTCAGATCAGCATTGCCGATACCGGTCCGGGAATTCCTGCGGATCTGCAGGAGAAAATTTTTACCCCGTTTTTTACCACCAAGAATCGCGGTACAGGTCTCGGACTGCCGATATGCAAACAGCTGGTGAAGCAGAACAACGGCCGCATCAATATGCGCAGCAGTGCAGAGGGTACAGTGTTTACTCTGCTGTTCCCGGTGGCGGGTGCACCTGAATTAACCGATGGCAATCAGGAAAACAAAGGGCAGGAATGAAACAGAATCAGCAGATACTCGTGGTTGATGATGAGCAGCTGATCCGCTGGTCACTGGAAAAGAATCTGACGAAGCACGGATTTCAGGTGCAGAGTGCGGAATCGGGTGAACAGGCGCTGGAAATTATTGCGCGTGAGACCCCGGACCTTGTTCTGCTCGATATCACCATGCCCGGTATTGACGGTCTGCAGACCCTCGAAGAGATCAAGAAAAACGACCCCTCCATAGCGGTAATTATGATAACCGCTCTCGGAGTGCTTGAAACAGCAGTCAGGGCCATGCAGCTCGGGGCGTTTGACTACATACATAAGCCATTCAATATGGATGAACTCCTTGTGGTAATTCAGAAGGCGCTGGAAAACCGTGCCCTGAAGCAGGAAGTGGAGCACCTGCGGCGTGAGAATAAACGCACTTTCGGGATGGGGCGTATTATCGCCGAGAGCCAGCACATGCGCAATGTTATGGATATGGTCGCCAGGATCGCGCGCAGTGATGCCGGCACGGTGCTGGTTCAGGGCGAAAGCGGCACCGGCAAGGAGTTGATCGCGCGCGCTCTGCACGAGGGGAGCAGCCGCGCGGATAAACCCTTTATGGCGATAAACTGTGCCGCGGTACCGGAAACCCTGCTCGAAAGTGAACTGATGGGGCACGAGAAGGGAGCGTTTACCGATGCCAAAACCCAGAAAAAAGGGTTGTTTGAAATGGCCCATGGCGGCACGGTCTTTCTCGATGAGATCGGGGATATGCAACTGGGGATGCAGGCCAAGCTGTTGCGGGTTCTGGAGGAGCGCTCGTTCCGGCGCGTAGGGGGGAGCAAAGATGTCAAGGTGGATGTACGCATCATTGCCGCCACCAACAAAGAGCTGCTTCAGAGCATTGAAGAAGGGACATTCCGCAAGGATCTGTATTACCGCATCCAGGTTATCCCCATATATCTTCCCCCCTTGCGCGAGCGCCGGGATGATATTCTGCCCCTGGCGCATTTTTTCATGGAGCGTTTCAACCAGGATTTCGGGCGTCAGGTGAAGGGGTTTACCACCCAGGCACAACACTATCTGCAGACCTACGACTGGCCCGGAAATATCCGGGAGCTGCGCAACATCATCGAACGCGAGATTATTCTCGAAGATGCCGAGTATCTCAGCCTCGCTACGATCCCGTCCTCCTGTGTGGAGGGGTTCAGCCCCGGTTCCGGCAACAGATTTGATTTTGTTCTTCCCCCGGATGGAGTAGATATAGAAGTGGTTGAAAAACAGCTTATTGAACAGGCTCTGGAACAGTGCGACAACAATCAGTCCCAGGCAGCGCGCAAGCTGAGCCTGGGGATAGATGCGTTCCGCTATCGGATGAAAAAATTCGGTTTACTTTAGAATGCTCAGTGTAAAGGAAAGGAACTGCCTGTGACCCAGGATTTGCCGCAACTGTATATCATAGATGCATCCTCCTATATTTATCGTGCCTATTATGCCATTCGCCATCTGTCAAATTCCCGCGGGCAGGCGTGTAATGCGGTGTTCGGTTTTACCAAGATGCTCCTGAAAGTAGTCCGTGATTACACCCCGGAAGAACTGGTTGTTGTCTATGATGCCAAAGGTCCCACCTTTCGCCATGAACTCTATCCGGAATACAAAGCCAACCGCGCCAAAATGCCTGATGATCTGGTGGAACAGATACCCCTGATAAAGCAGGTGGTTGCGGGTTTTCGCTTCCCCACCCTGGAGGTTGAAGGCTTTGAAGCCGATGATATCATTGCCAGTGTTGTGCATCACTACAGCGACAGAGATGTGCCGGTGACCATTGTCAGCGGGGATAAGGATCTGATGCAGCTGATAAGCGATAAAGTCACCATGCTCGATACCATGAAGGACAAGGTGTTTGATCTGGACGCTGTGGGCGAACGCTTCGGGGGTGGACCGGAAAAGGTGGTCGAAGTGCAGGCACTGGCCGGAGACAGCTCCGACAATGTGCCGGGGGTTCCCGGTATCGGCGAAAAGACCGCGCGCGATCTGATCGGGCGTTTTGGCACCCTGGAAAATCTCCTCGCTAATCTTGATGAGGTTTCCGGGGAAAAACGGCGGGAAAAGCTTAAGGAATATGCGGAGCAGGCCCGTCTGTCACGTGAGTTGGTGAGTCTCAAGCACGATCTGGATCTGAATCTTAAAGACAGGGACTTCAGCATTCCGCAGCCGGATCGTAAGGAGCTGGCGCGCATTTTTCATGAGCTTGAATTTAAACAGCTGTATGAGGAATTCGGCGAAAAAGAGAGCGAACCCGAGCAGGAACTGGACTATGTCTGCGTGACCGGCATAGAAACCCTTGAACAGATGATGACGGCACTTAAGCAGGCGGAATACTTCAGCCTTGATACCGAAACCACTTCCCTGGAAGCGATGCGGGCCGAACTGGTGGGGCTGTCCTTCAGTGTGACGGCGGCGCAGGGCTGGTATGTACCCATCGGGCATCGTGATATTCCGGAAGCAGCGGATCAGTTGGAGCGCACCACAGTGCTGGAGACGTTGCGCCCGCTACTTGAAGATGAAAAGCACGCCAAGGTAGGGCAGAATATCAAGTACGATGCTCTGGTATTGCGCCGCGCCGGAATCGAATTGCAAGGTATCTGTGCGGATACCATGCTGCAGTCATATCTGCTGTTTCCCGCCTCGCGGTCGCACGGGCTCGATTCCATGGCTCAGGAGCATCTGCAGCATCGCATGCTTGAATACACCGAGGTGGTGGGCAGTGGCAAAAAGCAGAAATCCTTTGCCGAGGTACCTCTGGCAGAGGCAACCCGCTATGCGGTGGAAGATTCTGACTACACCCTGCGCCTGTATGAATATTTCACCCCTAAATTTGACCCCGAGGTGAAGCAGCTTCTGCAGGAAGTGGAAGTTCCGCTGCTCGGAGTGCTGACCGAAATGGAATGGGAGGGGGTCCGCCTGGACTGCGAACGTCTCAACGCCCTGAGTGCTGAGTTCGGAGAGCGCATGGCGGAGCTTGAGCAGCATATTTACACAGAGGCTGGAACCGAGTTTAATCTCAACTCGCCCAAACAGCTTGGAGAAGTGCTTTTTGGTAAGCTTGGTCTGCCCCACGGGAAAAAAACCAAAACCGGATGGTCCACAGCGGTGGACGTGCTGACGCCCCTGGCCGAAGAGCACGAGATTGTGGCGCGGATTCTCGAATACCGCTCCATTTCAAAGCTCAAGGGTACCTATACCGATGCACTTCCGCGTCTGATTCATCCGGAAACCGGAAAGATCCACACCTCCTTCAATCAGACCGTTACCGCAACCGGGCGTCTGTCGTCAAGCAACCCCAACCTGCAGAATATCCCCATTCGCGGCAGCTATGGTCCTCAGATTCGTGAGGCGTTTATTCCCGAAGACGGGAGCCTGCTTCTGGCCGCGGATTATTCGCAGATCGAGCTGCGTCTGATGGCGCATATGGCGGATGACAGCGGGATGATCCAGGCTTTCAACGAGCGCGAGGATATTCACCAACGGACTGCGCAGCAGATATTCAACGTCTTTGGCGAGATGGTCAGCGATGATATGCGCCGTTACGCCAAGACCATCAACTTCGGTCTTTTATACGGCATGGGGGCATACAGTCTGAGTCGCGAACTCGGAATATCCACCGCCGAAGCAAAAGAGTACATCGACAGCTATTTTGCCCGCTATCCGCAGGTGCTCGAATTTTTCGAACAGCAGAAGGAACAGGCGCGCAAAAATCTGCATGTCAAGACCCTGCTCGGACGCCACTGTGCGATCCCGGATATCAACAGTCGCAATCGCCAGGTGCGCAGCAATGCCGAGCGCAATGCGGTCAATTATGCCGTCCAGGGTTCGGCTGCGGATATCATCAAGGTTGCCATGGTGCGGATCAGAGAGGAGATGCAGCGCAAAGGGCTGAAGAGCCGGATGCTGCTGCAGGTTCACGATGAACTGGTATTTGATGTGCCCGAAGCGGAACAGCATCAGATGGAGACACTGGTGCGCGGGGCGATGGAAAACGTGATGGAGCTTAAAGTCCCTCTGGATGTGAGCCTCGGATGGGGGAAAAACTGGGCCGAGTCACATTGACTGTTGCCATAATGCGTATGGTAGTTTAATAATCTATATGCACAGGTCTAAAAAGTCCTGCAAAATCGCCTGATTCGAAGAATTGTACTAAATAACATATATGGTTTACGACGCCTTGATTGAAACAGGGTGATAAATGCTGGACGCCTGCAGCTTGGCACGGGCGTAGACGAGGAGGAGTTGCTATGATCAGAAAAATCGGTTTTATCGGTCTCGGAACAGTGGGCAAGTCCATGGCACAGAATCTGCTGAAAGGTGACTACGACCTTACTGTGCATGACAATAAGACGGAGGCCGTTGAAGAATTGGTTGCCCAGGGCGCCAGAGCCGCCAAAACCCCTCTGGAGGCGGCGCAGGGTAAGGATATGGTAATCACGGTTCTGCCGCACGAGGATGAACTGAAGCAGGCTCTATCCAGCGAGGGCGGATTTCTGGAAGGGATAGAGCCGGGTACGATACTCTGCGACATGGGCACCCACTGCCTTGAAATGACTCAGGATGTCGCCAAGGTCGCCAAAAAGCGCGGCATTCAGTTTCTCGATGCCCCGGTGTGGGGAACACGTGAACACGCCGCCCATGGTCTCTTGACTATTCTGGTCGGGGGCGATCAGTCTGTGGTGAGCCGCTGCCGCGAAGTGCTCTCGCATGTGGGTCTCAACATCATGCATGTGGGAGAGATCGGTGATGCGACGCGGATGAAATTTGTGGTGACCCTGATGCAGTCACATCTGATGGAAGCCCTGGCTGAAAGTCTGGTTCTCGGAGAGCGTCTGGGTTTCAGTAACGACCAGATCATGGAAGTTCTCGATGCCGGTGGGGTCGCTTCACCCCTGCTGCACAAAAAGGGACGCTCAGTGGCGCGGGGAAATTTCAGGCGCAACCTGGCGCTTAAATATGTGTACGAAGGCCTGCGGGATGTTAAAGAGGCAGCCGGAATCACCCGCACCCATCTGCCCGGTCTTGATGCCGTGATTGATGTGTATAAGGACGCCATGGAGCAGGGTCTGGGCGAAGAGGATTTTTCCGCCGTTATCAAAGTTCTGCAGAACAAATGATCTGATCTGTACTTTTGAATTTATACGCATGGGCCGCGCTGGTGTTTTCGCAGCGCGGCCCATGCTTTTTAAGCCTTAACGTTTAAATGCGCCACGAAAGCCCACCCCGGATCCAGCGCCCGGGTGCCGGCGCAAATCCGGCTTCGATATAATCAGTGTCAAACAGGTTGGTAACGGAGAGATTCAGGCTCAAAGAGCGATTGATGTCCCAACTCAGGCGCATATCCACAATTCCGGCATTATCCCCTGCCAGGCGTTTTTCGTAACGGTAGATTATGTGCTGACGCAGGGCGGGATTCCACTTGAGATCAGCGCTGAGATGAAACTGGTGGCGCAGATGATTCAGGGTATATTTGGTTTCCAGGTTGCTGCTGCGCATGTCTGTATCCAGATAGGTATATGCTGCTTTGATCTGCTCGACAAATTCTGTATCTCCCAACGGATTCCTGATGCTTATTTCCGTTTCCACTCCCGTGGTGGTTGCTTCGGCAATATTAGCCACATACCAGGGCTGCTCTGGTGCGCTGCGTACCCATTCGATCAGATTGTCACTTTCACGCCTGAACAGAGCGACCTCCATGCTGATATTGCGCCAGGCTCCGCGTATTCCGCTTTCCCAGGTTTGCGCTTCCTCGGGCTTCAGCTCCGGATTGCCGATATTCATGGGGGTGTTGTAGTACATTTCGGTGTAGGTTGGGATGCGGAACGACTCTCCGAAGGAAGCGAACCATGTCCATTGGGAACTGAGTTCAACGTTTAAATCCACGCCCGGCCAGTATTCCCAGCCCCAATCGGAGTAATATACCGCTGAAAGTCCGGCGCCCACCTCTACGCGTTTGCCGAGACGGAGACGGTGATTGAAATACACATTGCGCTGACTGCGGTCATGATCGCCGAGGCTATTACTGCGTATCTCTTCCCATTCAGCACTTATTCCCATAGAACTGGTGCCGTAGATGCTCTGGGTGTCGGCATTCAACTGGGTGATAATTTTATCCGTAGTGGAGTCGTTGGTGTACCAGTTGCCTGCGGCAGCATAGGAGTAGTTGTCTTCATGGCGCTGATAGCTGATATGCGGCTCCCAGTGCCAGGTGCCGGTATAGCCATCGATCTTTGCGTACCCCGTCAGGGTTCTGGTCTGTTCCTTTTGTTCCGGAGCGTCGAAATAGAACCTGCTCGCACCAAAATCTTTATCTATATATCCGGCCCCGATGTCTAATTCTGCCGTTCCGAG
>JBNGCY010000039.1:0-24037 GCA_049975505.1 Desulfuromonadaceae bacterium
TATGGGTTAAAACTTGACTTTTTCCTGATCCTTATGCTAAGTCTGCCCTGCTCTGCGCCGCAGGGCTTTTTTAATAGTATAGAACACCACAAAACACCACAACGGTTAGTGGTTTCGTAGATACTGTTCAAGCATAAATTCAGATGTCGAAATCAAAAAAGGGGTAGCGCCGTGATAAGTATTGATTGGACCATCCTGGTGCAGTTTGTCAACTTTCTGGTACTGATGCTTATCCTTAATGCATTACTGTACCGTCCGCTACGCAGGGTAATGGCAGAACGCCAGGAAGGTATTGAAGCCAAGCACCAGAAAGCCCGCGATCTCGAAGTTTCCATAAACGAAAAGATGGAACGCTACGAGAAAAAACTGCACGAAGCAAAAGTTGATGCCGGACAGGCAGCAGCTGCAATTCGCAAGGAGGCAGCAAAGCGTGAAGCAACGATTCTCGGTTCAGCACGTGAAGAAGCGAACCGCCACCTTGAGCTCATTAAGGTTCAGGTTGGCAAACAGGCGGATGCGGCGCGCAGCGGTCTGAAAAAAGAAACACAGAATCTGGCCGCAGCAATAGCCGGAAAGGTTTTGGGGAGGAAGGTAAAATGATTTCTTTGCAGAGCGTGAAAAAACACAGCATTGCTTGCCTTGTTGCCGGGAGCCTCATAGGTGTTAGTACAGGATTGGCAATCGCTGCAGGTGATGGGCATCATGTCGACAGTGGTGTGTTGCTCAAAGATTTTCTCTACCGTGTCCTCAACTTCTCCTTACTTGTAGCCGGGCTGGCGTATTTTGTGGCTAGGCCGCTCAAAAATGCCCTGGCAAACAGACGTGAAGGGATAGAAAAGGAACTCAGGGAAGCGCGGGAAGCGGCAGAATACGCGGAAAAACGCTTTGCCGAGTACGATGCCAAACTCACCCGTGCCGAAGAGGAAATTGACCAGATAAAAGCCGATATTAAATACGAAGCGGAACTTGAAAAACAGCGCATCATTGAAAACGCAGAAAAGATGGCGACTAAAATAAAGGAAGATTCAGGCAAAACCGCAGAAAACGAGATAGAAAAAGCGCGCCTCGCTCTACAGCAGGAAGCAGCTGAGTTGGCGGTAAAACTTGCAGGTGAACTTCTTAAAAAGAATTTCAATCGAGAGGATCAGGCCCGCCTGGTTGAGGAATACAAGCTTAAAGTAGGAGAACTGCATTGAGTAAAAGTGCGATTTCGAAACGGTATGCCAAGGCATTGGTAGAACTGGCGGTAGAAAAAGACCTTCTGGATTCCTACGCTGGCGAGCTTGGTCAGATGAACAGTCTGCTCAAGCATGAGACAGCCTTGCGGTTGTTACTCGAAAGTCCGACTCTGGCTGTGGAGAAAAAGACTGCGATTATGGCTGATGTTGCCCAGGCAATGGAATTGTCAGATGGGATCAAAAACTTTGTCTGTCTTCTTACCCTTAAAGATCGTATCCAGTATTTGCCGCAGATATACACCGAGTATATAAAACTCGCCGATGAAATCAGCGGTGTGGTTCGCGCCAGGGTGGAATCAGCCGCGAAACTGACCAAGGCGCAGATAGCCAAGATCAAGGAAGGGTTGGAAAAGCAGACCGGGAAGACTGTTAAACTCAATACTAGAGTAAATTCAGCCTTGATAGGTGGGCTTAAAACCGAAGTTGGCGGAAAAGTATTTGACGGCAGTATTAAAACCCAGTTACAGCGGATTGAAGATACCTTAAAGAAGGGGTAAGCGTACTCATGGAAATCAAAGCAGAAGAAATCAGTGCGATAATTCGAAAGCAAATCGAAAACTACGATGGTGGAGTTGAGGTCAGCGAGACCGGCAGTATTATCTCCATCGGTGACGGTATTGCCCGTATCCATGGCCTGGACAAGGCTATGTCCGGTGAGCTTCTTGAGTTCCCCGGCGGGATTATGGGGATGGTTCTGAACCTTGAAGAAGACAATGTCGGGGCGGCTATCCTCGGGGATGCCGAGCACATTAAGGAAGGAGATACGGTAAAGCGTACTGAACGTATCGTGGAGGTTCCGATTGGTGAACAACTGCTCGGGCGTGTGGTTAACGGCATCGGGATCCCTATCGATGGAAAAGGGGAGATCAAAGCCGAGCGGTATGGCCAGGTTGAGATCAAAGCCCCAGGTATTGTTGAGCGTAAATCGGTCCACGAGCCGGTTCAGACCGGCCTGAAGGCGATTGACTCCATGGTACCGATCGGACGCGGCCAGCGTGAACTTATTATCGGCGACCGTCAGACCGGAAAAACAGCAGTTGCGGTAGATACCATCATCAACCAGAAGGGTGAGGATGTTGTATGTATCTATGTTGCAATCGGGCAGAAACGCTCTACCGTTGCTCAGGTGGTTGATAAACTCAAACAGCATGGCGCCATGGATTACACCATTGTCGTTGCCGCAACCGCCTCCGACCCCGCACCCCTGCAGTATATGGCTCCTTATTCCGGGGTAACCATGGGAGAGTACTTTCGTGATAATGGCAAGCACGCGGTAATTATCTATGATGACTTGTCCAAACAGGCCGTAGCCTATCGTCAGCTTTCTCTGCTCCTGCGGCGTCCGCCGGGACGTGAGGCCTTTCCCGGGGATGTTTTCTATATCCACAGCCGCCTGCTCGAGCGCGCTGCCAAACTCAGTGATGATCGCGGTGCCGGTTCTCTGACCGCTCTGCCGATTATCGAGACTCAGGCCGGTGACGTTTCTGCATACATTCCGACTAACGTGATTTCCATTACTGATGGTCAGATATTCCTGGAGACCGACCTGTTCTACTCCGGTGTACGCCCGGCGATCAACGTCGGCCTTTCGGTATCGCGTGTAGGGGGCAGTGCGCAGATTAAGGCCATGAAGCAGGTTGCCGGAACGTTGCGTCTTGCCCTGGCTCAGTACCGTGAAATGGCGGCTTTCGCTCAGTTCGGCTCCGATCTGGATGCGGCAACGCAGAAACAGCTGCACCGCGGTGAGCGTCTGGTTGAGATTCTCAAGCAGCCACAGTACAAACCCCTCCCCGTTGAAGAGCAGGTAATTTCTATCTATGCTGCCAACAACGGCTACGTGGATGATTATCCGGTAAGCTCTATTCAGAAATATGAGCGTGAGCTGCTGGCTTTTATGCAAACCAAGCATTCAGACTTTATGAACGATCTGCAGCAGAAAAAGGCGATTGACAGCGATCTAGAAGCTCGCCTGCAGAAAGCTCTGGAAGAATTCAAAGCCCAGTTTGTAGCATAAGCCATCACCTGAGGATTCAATTATGGCAAATCTCAAGGAGATAAAAAAGCGCATCGGTTCGGTGAAAAACACGCAGCAGATTACCAAAGCGATGAAGATGGTATCTGCCGCGAAGTTGCGCCGCGCCCAGGAAGCTGTTGTTGCGGCCAGACCATACTCAGATAAAATGAAGGAGGTTCTGACCAGCATAGCTGCGCGTGATATCGAGACATCACACCCTCTGCTCGAGCAACGGGAAAAGAACAATGCCCTGATCCTGCTTATAACTGCGGACAGGGGGCTCTGTGGCGGGTTTAACAGCAATATCACCAAGGCGGCGGTCAAATTCGTACAGCAGCAGACCGACGACTATGCCGAATACACCCTCAGAATCGTCGGAAAAAAGGGTAAGGATCTGCTCAAACGGCGTAAAGATGTAAATATTGATAAGGTGTATGAAAATATTACCGGCAGTGTTACCTATGCCACAGCGGCACTGCTTGGTCAGGAAATAGTGGAAGACTATGAAGCTGAGAAGTACGATGCGGTGTATATCATCTACAACCAGTTTCACAGTGCTATAAACCAGGAGGTAACGGTCAATCAGTTGCTTCCCATTGTTCCTGAAGAAGCCGAGGAAGAGCACTATGTTGCAGACTTTATCTATGAGCCTGACTCGGAAAAAGTTCTGCATTCAATTCTGCCTAAATATATCGAGGTGCAGGTTTTCGGCGCATTACTTGAATCGGTGGCGTCGGAACATGGTGCGCGTATGAGCAGTATGGACAGTGCAACGAAGAATGCTTCTGAAATGATCAACAAGCTGACGTTGCAGTACAACCGGGCCCGTCAGGCAGCGATTACCAAAGAGTTGATGGAAATCGTATCCGGTGCTGAGTCGATTAAATAGAACATTTAAGGATAAAACTCTCCACGTAGTGGTGTAGAAGGAGTAATTCATCATGAACAAGGGTAAGGTAGTTCAAGTCATCGGGCCGGTTGTTGACGTTCAGTTTGAGGCCGGCAAACTTCCTGAGGTTTACCATGCGGTGAAAATTACAAATCCCGCCATCAACGATCAGGAATGGAATCTGGTTTGTGAGGTAGCTCAGCATCTGGGCGAAAATACCGTGCGCACCATTGCCATGGACGGTACTGAAGGCCTTGTTCGTGGGCAAGAGGTGCTGGATACCGGCAAACAGATAACTATGCCGGTAGGTAAACAGACTCTGGGCCGGATTATGAATGTAATCGGCGAGCCTGTGGATGAGGCGGGTCCCATAGGGGCAGATGAACATTGGGAAATCCACCGCCCTGCGCCTGAATTTGTCAAGCAGTCTACTACCGTTGAGTCCTTTGAAACTGGAATCAAGGTTATCGATCTTCTCGCTCCCTACGCACGTGGAGGTAAAATTGGTCTCTTCGGCGGTGCGGGTGTAGGCAAAACCGTTCTGATTATGGAACTGATCAACAACGTTGCCCAGCAGCACGGGGGTTTTTCCGTTTTCGCCGGGGTAGGCGAGCGTACCCGTGAGGGTAACGACTTGTGGGAAGAGATGAAGGAATCAGGTGTTCTCGACAAAGCCTCCCTTATCTACGGACAGATGAACGAGCCCCCCGGAGCCCGTGCGCGCGTGGCTCTTTCCGCTCTCACCGTTGCCGAGTACTTCCGGGATGAAGGTGGTCAGGATGTTCTGTTGTTCGTAGATAATATTTTCCGCTTTACCCAGGCTGGTTCCGAGGTTTCCGCACTCCTCGGGCGTATTCCTTCAGCGGTTGGTTATCAGCCTACCCTGAGTACTGAGATGGGGGAACTGCAGGAGCGTATTACCACTACAGACAAGGGCTCCATTACATCTGTTCAGGCTGTATACGTTCCTGCTGATGACCTTACCGACCCCGCTCCGGCTACGGTTTTTGCCCACCTTGATGCCACTACGGTTCTTTCACGTTCTATTGCCGAGCTCGGCATCTATCCCGCGGTGGATCCGCTTGATTCCAGCAGTACCATTCTTGACCCCCAGGTGGTGGGGGAAGAGCACTATGAACTCGCTCGTGAGGTTCAGTATGTACTCCAGCGCTATAAGGATCTGCAGGACATTATCGCGATTCTGGGTATGGATGAGCTTTCAGAAGAGGATAAGCAGGTGGTTGCGCGTGCGCGTAAGATCCAGCGATTCCTCTCTCAGCCGTTTTTTGTAGCAGAGGTGTTTACCGGTTCACCGGGCAAATATGTTGAGCTTAAGGACACCATCAAAGGATTCCGTGAGATTCTCGACGGTAAGCACGATGACCTCCCGGAGCAGGCGTTCTACCTTGTCGGCACCATTGAAGAGGCCGTAGAAAAAGCTAAAGCAATGGCTGCAGCGTAAGCTGAAAACCTGTTCAGATGTTAGGTTGTCTTGCACGTATAAAGGAAGTCGCACATGGCTGATAAATTGAAACTGGAGATGGTTACACCCTACAAGCAGGTGCTCTCTGAAGAGGTGGATGAAATCGTAATGCCGGGACAGATGGGTGAATTAGGTATTCTTCCCGGGCATACCCCGATTCTGACAACCTTGAAGGTGGGAGAATTCACCTATCGCAAGGGCGGCTCATCATTTCATGTGGCTGTAAACTGGGGTTACGTTGAAGTTGAGGATGATACAGTTATCGTCCTGGCCGAGACAGCTGAACCTGCAGATGAGATAGATATTGCCAGAGCCAAGGCTGCCCTGGGACGTGCGGAAGAAGCGCTGAAGAAACTTGATCCCGAAGATAAGGATTACCGTATCATGGAGGCCGCTCTTGTGCGTGCCCTGATTCGTATCCAGGTAGCTGGCGGCAAATAGTGAACGGTGTATATAGCTCTGACAAAGAAGGGCAACTCCTGGTGGAGTTGCCCTTCTTTGTTATCGAGTAAAATATTTACTTTACCGACGAACCACAACTCAGCGTGCCTGTTGTTCGAGTTTTTTTATCGCATCCGGCTTGCCTAGAATAATCAGGGTATCATCCGCATTAATTTCGGTGCTTGCAGCGGGATTAAAGGTCATATTGCTTGCACCACTTTTGCGTATTGCCACAATAATAATATTGTGGGTGGAGCGGATAGGTGAATTCTGCAGGGTTTTTCCCACCAGTTGCGAGTCGTGCCCTACCCTTATCTCTTCAATCTGCAGTTCCAGATGGTGGTATCCGGTTGCAATGTCGATGAAATCGACCACTGAAGGGCGTAAGATCGCCTGTGCCATCCTGCTCGCGCCAATGGTATAGGGAGAAACAACCTTTGATGCTCCGGCCCGTATCAGTTTCTTTTCGGTACTATCCTCGCCGGAGCGGGCAAGTATATAAAGCTCAGGATTAAGTCCCCGCGCGGTTAAGGTGATGTACACATTATCGGTATCAGAGGTTACGGCAGTCACTATCCCCCGCGCTCTATTAATCCCTGCGCTCTCCAGAGTCGCATCTACAGTTGCGTCCCCCTGAATGTAAATATACCCATCTTTTTTGAGCATTTCACAGACATCTGCATTCTGCTCCACGATTACAAATTCCAGCCCGTTGGCGCTGAACTCATTGCTGATATATCTGCCGATGCGTCCATATCCGCAGATAATATAGTGCGCACTTAACTGATCAATCTGCTGCTGCATTTTTTTCAATCCAATGATTTCTCTGAATTTGCCTTCGACCATGAATTGTACCAGACTCCCCAGGGTATATGCGAGGATACCGGTACCGCTGATAATCAGAAACGAAGTAAACAGCCGCCCCGCTTCAGATAGAGGATGGACTTCACCAAAGCCGACCGTTGAGATAGTTACAACGGTCATATAGAACGCCTCTAATAGCGTCCAGTCTTCATAGTAGATATACCCCGCCGTGCCCATAATTAAAACCAAACCGAGCAGGATCAGGGCGATGAAGATATTATGCAAGCGTTCCATGATGTTCAAAGTATAGGCGCTGGGCTGTGTTTACAACAATAACTTTGCTTTTCAATATGCAGAATTCAGGCTGAGTAAAACTTCCTGGATAAAATTATTGCTTTCTAGTGTATACTGTATACAATAAACCTGATGTAAAGAGAATATTCGTGCAGTTTTAAATTACGCTGAATGGAGATTGTAGAGTGCAGCACCACCAGACCCTGCGAGAAAAAATTCTTGAAAATATCCGCGATGCCATACTCAAAGGTGATCTGAAACCGGGAGAACGCGTGTCGGAGCCCGATATTGCGGAACGCTATGGTATCAGCCGTACCCCGATTCGCGAGGCCTTCCGGCAGTTGGAATCTGAAGGGTATCTTACGGTAATCCCGCGTAAGGGTGCCGTGGTTGCCAAGCATAGCGAGAAGGATATTGAGGAGTTCTATTCAATTAAAAGTGTGTTGGAAGGGTATGCTGCGCAACTGGCAGCAGAACGAATGACTCCTAAAGATATTGATAAGCTCGAAGCCATCAATAATCGTCTGGAAAAATTGAGCAAGAGCAAGGACGTAAAAACCTTTTTCCGCGCGCACAATGAATTTCATGAGTACTTTATCCGCGCTGCCGGAAATAAGAAACTTCATGAGCTCATTCAGCAGCTGCTCAAAAAATTTGAATATCTGCGGATCGCATCTCTTTCACTGCCGGGGCGCATGGAAATCTCGGTACAGGAACATAAAAAAATTATCGAAGCATTCCGCAATAACGACGGCCATACGGCAGATCTACTGGTGCGTAAAAACGCGGCCTATGGTGGTCAGGTACTGTTGCAAAGTAAAAATGAACAGGATGATAACCAGAGCGGATGCATCTGAGTTGAATATTCAAAGAGATGGAAGCAGTATTCCCCGAGGCCGCTTGCACATGCAGGAGCGCCGCGAGAAACCGCTGGATCTCGACCGGGATTTTTGATTGTTTAAGAATGAATAGCCAGCAGAGTCAATCTTAGGCGCGGAAGCGTCTGCTGTGCTCCAGCAGATAGACTGTGGCGAGGAGTAAAATCAGAGTCAACCCTCCACTGAGGGAAAAAGCCAGCCCCAGCGAGATATCGCCTACCCCCAGAAGTGCATGTCGAAAGCCATCGAGGATATAGAAGAGCGGATTGCACTGTGAAATAAAGCGCCAGAACGGTGGAAGAATCGATATAGGATAGAAAACCCCGCCCAGAAATACCAGCGGCAGAATTACAAAATTGATATATAAGGACAAACCGTCGAAGCTGTTGGCAAAGGTTCCTGCGATCAACCCCAGTAGAGCAAAAAGCATGCTCGCAATAAGCGCCATAAGTACAGCATAAAATGGATATACCCAGGGCAGTTCGGCAAACCGGGTAGAAATCAGTCCCACAACTCCGCCCACCAGCAACCCGCGCACCATCCCGGCCAGGGTGTAGGCAGCTACAATCTGGCGGGAGGATATGGGCATTACCAGCAGATCTGCAATACTTCCCAGATGTCGCGACATGAACAGCGAAGAAGAGGTGTTGGTAAAGGAGTTGTTGATGACCCCCATAAGTATCAGACCGGGAATTACAAACTGTGCATAACTGAACCCGTCAACTACACTGATTCTCTCGCCCAGGGTTGCTCCGAATACAAACAGATACAGGCAGGCTATCAGAATCGGGGTTACCAGAGTCTGGGTCCATACCCGCATAAAGCGTTGAATTTCTTTGAGTAACAGAGTAAAAAAGGCGCGCGAAGCGGTAAAATCATGGTCATGAGTATATAATTGCATATCAGTCTGTAGTGGGCAGAATAAAAAGAGATCAACCTCTGGGCTGGGTGAGGCGCAGGAAAATTTCTTCCAGAGAAGGCTCGGCGGATGTGATATTCTGCACTACGATATCTGCCTTGGCGAGTTCAGTCACAATGGTTCCGATATCCTCTGTTGGCCCGGTTTTAAGCGAAATCTTGTGCCCGCTTCGATCCAGTTCAGGATCGAAGCGGTGCAGGATTTCGGGGATATTCTGCAAGGGCATGCGCACATGGAGTTTGTAGCGGCGCACATGTTCACATTGCACAAGTTTGCTGGTTTCCTCCAGCGCCACAAGCGCACCATCCTTTAAAATTGCTATGCGATCGCACATCTGTTGCGCTTCTTCAAGATAGTGGGTTGTCAGCAAAATAGATGTTCCACCGCTATTGATATCGCGGATGAATTGCCACAGGATATGGCGCAACTCCACATCCACCCCGGCGGTGGGCTCATCCAATATTAACAGTCTGGGTTTATGAATAAGGGCCTTTGCGAGCATGAAGCGTCGTTTTAAGCCTCCGGAAAGCTGATGCATCTCCTTGTGGATATGTTCTTTTAACTGCAGACGTTCAACCAGATAATCCTGCCAGTGGCGGTCACGTCTTAAGCCGAAAAACCCCGGATGGAGGTTGAGTGCCTGCTGAATGGTGAAAAAGGGGTCGGCAACAATCTCCTGATGCATGATCCCGGTCAGGCGTCGGGCTTTCGGGACCACCGGGGTTTGCGAAGTTATTCTGTGCCCGAAAACGGATATTTCACCCGTCTCAATACGGGTAACACCGCCGATCATGTTGATGGTGGTACTTTTACCCGCACCATTAGGGCCGAGCAGACCAAAAATTTCGCCCGGCGCAATAGAAAAACTCAGGCGATCAACGACACGTGTGGATGCATAACTTTTACACAGATTTTTTAATTCCAGAGCGGGTATCATATCTATACTATAGCCCAGATGACAGCGTGGTGAGAACCTTTCATTTCAAGAAATCTTTGTGTAAAGTGATGCGTAAATCAAAAGCTCCGAGTAGGAGATTGTCTTAGACAAAATAAGGGTACAGGGTTATTTAAGATCGCAATCAAGCTGTAAACAGCAGATAAGACAGGAAAGCGATACACATATTATGAAAAAAGCGGTAGTACTGTACAGCGGCGGGCTTGATTCCACCACCTGTGTCGCGCTGGCCAGAGCACAGGGATACGAGGTGTATGGTTTGAGTTTTGCCTACGGGCAACGCCACAGCGTGGAGCTCGAAAAGGCCCGGGAGTTTGCCCCCAGACTGGGAATAGAAAAACATCTGGTATTGAATGTGGACATGCGCCTGATCGGCGGGAGTGCTCTTACCGCCGATATCGAAGTGCCCAAGGCGGATAGCGACCAGGGTCACATCCCGATCACCTATGTGCCGGCACGCAATACCATTTTTCTCTCCTATGCGCTGGCATGGGCGGAAGTGTTGGAGTGTTTCGATATTTTCATCGGGGTAAATGCCGTGGATTACTCCGGGTACCCGGATTGTCGCCCCGAATTTATAGAAGCGTTTATGCATATGGCCAACCTCGCCACCAAAGCAGGGGTGGAACAGCGCGGCACCTATACCATCCATGCCCCCCTGATACATATGAGCAAAGCTGAAATTATCAGAGCCGGAAGCGAACTCGGGGTAAATTATGCGTTTACCCATTCATGTTATAATCCCGATTCTGAAGGTCGGGCGTGCGGGAGCTGTGATTCCTGTGTTCTGCGCTTAAAAGGCTTTAGTGACGCCGGTCTGAAAGACCCGGCAGCATATCAACCCTGCGCGGGGGAAAACTATGCCATCCCCAATGCCTGACATTCAGCAGTCTCCGGATACGCGGCGCATTGCCATCGATAAGGTCGGAGTGAAAAATGTGCAGTATCCGATAGTGGTGCAGGACAAGAACAACTCGCGCCAGCACACCATCGCCCGGGTGAATATGTATGTCGAACTGCCCCATCAGTTCAAAGGGACCCATATGAGCCGCTTCATGGAGATCCTCAACCGCTACCGCGATGAAGAGGTGACCCTGAACGATATGGAGCCGTTACTGCGAGAAATGCTTACCAGGCTCGAGTCGGAATGTGCGCATATGGAACTGAGCTTCCCCTACTTTATCGAAAAAACCGCCCCGGCGAGCGGAGCGAAAGGACTTATGAGCTATGAGTGCCGTTTTCTTGCGACTCTGCGCCACGAAAAGGACTTTATCCTCGAGGTAAGTGTCCCGGTGACGTCCCTCTGTCCGTGCTCGCGCGACATCAGTGAGTATGGAGCTCACAATCAGCGCAGCTGTGTCACTGTAGCTATTCGCGCTCGGGATATGATCTGGATCGAGGATCTGATCGCTCTTGTGGAAGAGTGTGGCAGTGCTCCGGTGTATTCGCTCTTAAAGCGTGAGGACGAGAAGGTGGTTACAGAGCAGGCATATCAAAATCCGATGTTTGTAGAGGATATTGTGCGCTCGGTTACTGTGCGCCTGCAGGAGATTCCGTGTATCACCTGGTTTCGGGTGGAATGTGAAAACTTTGAATCAATCCACAATCACTCTGCTTACGCAACCTTGGAAAACTGTCCTTCCTGTGGATAACCCTGTGGGTTCCACAACTTTATCCACAGAAAAGTGGCGCTAATAACCTGAATAACCGAGAAGTTGGTAAAACTACCCGACAATAAATTCATATCAGATGGAGTAAAGCGTGATTGAATTACTATTAGACGCCGGACCGGTGGTAAAACTGGTGTTGCTGATACTTGTGTATTTCTCTGTCGTATCCTGGGGCATCATTTTTTATAAATGGCGCAGCATCCGCCGGGCTTTGAAGCAGAGTCAGGATTTCCAGGAGCATTTCTGGCAGAATCGGCGCATTGACCACATGGCACAGGAGCTTAAGCGCTATCCCGCTTCGCCCCTTAGCAATGTCTTCAGAAATGGTTATCAGGAACTGGTGCGCATGCAGCGCGGTCAGGCAGAGGAGCAGGGGATCCCTGCCAATGCCGGCGCCAATGTGAATCGTGCCATGGAGCGTTCCTGCACGGCAGAGACCGAACAGCTCGAAAAGCACCTGACCTTTCTGGCCACTACAGCGTCCGCAACCCCGTTCATCGGACTGTTTGGCACAGTGTGGGGAATCATGGATTCGTTTCATGGCATCGGACAGAGCGGCAGTGCCTCTCTTGCCGTCGTGGCCCCGGGTATATCCGAAGCTCTGGTGGCCACCGCTGTAGGCTTGATGGCTGCCATCCCGGCTGTAGTGGCATACAATCACCTTCTCAACAAAGTTAACGTGCTTGTGGGACAGATGGACAGTTTCAGACAGGACTTTCTCAATATTGTGGACAACCTGAAGCGGAGAAGCTGATGCAGAACCGGTCTACACAGCGGCGTAGCGCACTGGCTCAGATCAATGTCACCCCCTTTGTGGATGTGATGCTGGTGCTTCTGATTATCTTTATGGTTACCGCGCCTATGCTGGAAAAAGGAGTGGACGTGGATCTGCCCAGGGTGGAACAGGCTCCCGATCTGGATGCGGCGCAGGAATCACTGATTGTAAGTATTGATGCCCGGAACCGCCTTTATGTCGGACGCCAGCAGGTGGATTCGCCGGCGAAAATGATCGCCGTGCTGCAACAGATCCTCAAAGAGAGGGAAAACAAAGAGGTATATCTGGAAGCGGATCGGAAAGTGGCTTACGAGCAAGTGGTTCAGGTTATGGCGGCGCTACGCAAGGCCGGAGTAACCCAGCTGGGTATGATAGCCACAGAACCTGAATTATAAATCTATGAAACGCAATATGGCACAGCGACATAGGAATAATACCCCGTCCGCGGCATCTGAGCCCGGTCTGGGACGGATGCTGGCCCTTTCGGTGGTATTGCACATCCTTATTCTGGTGTATCTCTCGGGTGCCGTGTTCTATCAGACCAGGGAACCGCAACGCATCAGCTATAAAGTGAATCTGGTCAACAAGCCCGTGGCTCAGCCGCGCCAGGGAAGGCCGGATGCGCAGCAGCAGATATCTGAACCAGAACCCGAAGCTGGAACCAGGCCGGAACCGAAGCCGGAACCGAAGCCGGAACCGAAGCCGGAACCGAAGCCGGAACCGAAGCCGGAACCGAAGCCGGCGAAAAAAATTAAGCCGGAGGAAAAAGCGGAGCAAAAAAGTGCCCCTGAGCCTGCACCAGAGCCCAGGAAGACAAAAACAGAAACCGCCTCTTCATCAGTGCAGCCGCAGCATCAGATGATGACTCCGGAGGAGATAGAAAATCTCTACCGGCAGGATACCCGTAAAAACATTGAAGAGATGCGCAAGAAGCAGGAAGCGCGTGAGCGTATTGAGCGTCTCAAGCAGGAGCTTGCAGCAGGTGTAAAGGAGCAAAGCCTGGCAACGGTGGTTGCCCAGCGTGTGGGAAGCAGTAGCGGAAGGGGAAAGCAGGCCGGCGTTGATCACGCAGAGTGGATCAAAACCTATCTGATGGAACACTGGACTCTCCCTACTTCTCACTGGGATAAGCGCTACAGTGTGGTGGAACTGCGCTTTGATTCCCTGGGCAGACGCACCGGCTTCAGGGTGATTCGCTCCTCGGGAGACAGTCTGTTTGATGCAAGTGTAAGAAAAGCCGCCATGAAACTGGATAAGCTCCCTTCTGCACCGGGAGAGGAGCAATCCTGGAGGATTAAATTTGACCCGGAAGAGAAATACTAGCTTATGAGATATGCTGTTATTCTGCTGTTGTGGATAGTGTTCACCGCCAGTGCCGGCACTGCGGCAGGAGCTGACATCGAGATCACCACTCCCGGGCGGACGGCTATCCCCACAGGACAGCCGGAGTTTTTGCCCCTGGGAACCAGTGATGCGGATGTGGAGCGCGAAATTGAAGAGGTGCTCAGCCACGATCTCGATTTGAGCGGAATGTTTGACATCATCGACCGGGATGCATATTTCGAAGATGCGCACCGCATTGCTCTGAGCAGTGCCGAGGTGAATTTCCCGCAGTGGGAGCTTCTCGGGGCCCAGCTGCTTATCAGGGGAGCGTATCTGCTCAAGGGCGATCAGATAGAACTGAAAGCGCGCCTCTTTGATGTGGACAGGCGACGCCTGCTTACCGGACATAACTACAAAGGGGACAGGCAGGATCTGCGCCGCATGTTGCATCGCTTTGTGGATCAGGTTCTCGAAACCCTTACAGGTACCCGGGGTTCATTTGATTCCAATATCGCCTTTATCTCAAGCGCGAGCGGCAGCAAAGAACTCTACCTCAGTGATATCGATGGACACAACGTCAGGCGCATCACCCGCCATCGCAATCTCGTGCTCAATCCGGATTTTTCCCCTCAGGGGCGGGAACTGGTTTTCACCTCCTACCGGGAGGACAACCCTGACCTCTATCGCCGCAGTATTTACAGTGCAACAGAGGCGCGCATCTCTGCGCGCGAGGGTCTTAATATTGCTGCACGCTACAGCCCCGATGGCAGGGAGCTGGCGGTTGCCCTGTCAAAGGACGGGAATGCGGAACTCTACCTGCTTGGTGCCAACGGCAGAATTCACAAACGCCTCACCCATGCATGGGGTATTGATGTTGATCCGAGCTGGAGCCCGCTCGGCGACAGAATCGCATTTGTCTCCAACCGTCACGGAAATCCACACATATTTATCCTTGATCTTTTGAGCGAGAAGGTTGAACGTCTGACCGGCAAGGGGAAATACAACGCCACTCCGGCATGGAGTCCAGATGGAGAGTGGATTTTGTTTACCCGCCTGGAAGAGGGAAGGTTCAATATCTATCGCATTCGTCCGGATGGCAGCGATGAACACCCGATTACCTTCGGGAAGGGCAACAAAGAGCACCCGCGCTGGAGTCCGGATGGGCGCTTTATTATCTACTCTAACGACATTTCGGGACGCAAACGCCTGTATATCATGCGGGCAGACGGATCCGGCGCACGTGAGATTGATTCCCTGCCCGGCGCATGCAGCCATCCGGCCTGGGGCACGCGCTGAATGAGGATTGCTTATTTTGCGACGCCATCAAGATTGACAACAGGGTGCATTTACACTAGATTGAAGACTCGACAACGTCATTATCCAGAGTGGTGGAGGGAACTGGCCCGATGAAACCACAGCAACCGGCCCCAAGCGGGCGACAGGTGCTAATTCCACCCTTAATACAAGGGAAAGATGGGGCGAAGTCTGACAATACCTGGTTCTGTTCTTGTATTGAAAGACCCTTTCCCCTGTGCTGGATAGGGTCTTTTCATATATATGGGGGCCGAACAATTGGAACAGATCGATCTTGTACGTACCAGGTATGTGACCTTTGATACCGAACTGCGCCTTGAAAGCGGGCGTCTGCTCGGACCCTTCACTATTGCCTACGAAGCCTACGGCACCCTGAATGCCGCCGGCAGTAACGCCATTCTGGTTACCCACGCCTGGACCGGGGACTGCCATGCCGCCGGGCGCCATCATCCCGATGACCGTAAACCCGGGTGGTGGGATGATCTCATCGGTCCGGGCAAGGTTCTGGACACCTCGCGTTTTTACGTGGTGTGTGCCAACGTTATCGGTTCATGTAAAGGTTCTACCGGCCCAGCGAGCATCAATCCCAAAACCAACCGTCCCTATCGTCTGAGCTTTCCTCTGGTGATGGTGCGTGACATGGTTCATGCACATAAATATCTGCTCGACCATCTCGGGATAACCTCTCTGGTTACGGTGATCGGTGGAAGTATGGGAGCGATGCAGGCGGTGGAGTGGGGGATTTTGTATCCTGAACTGACCCGCTCCATCATCCCGATAGCCGGCACCGGACGCACCTCGCCCAAGGCCATCGCCCTCAATGCCATCGCGCGTCAGGCTATCTACAACGATCCGCTGTGGAAGAAAGGAAACTACAAGCCCGAGCATCCGCCCGCAAGCGGCTTCGCCCTCGCACGTGCGGTGGGACATATCTCCTTTTTATCTGAAAAATCGATGGAGAAAAAGTTCGGACGCCGCTTTTCCGCGCGCGATGGAATCTTTGACTTCTTCGGTCAGTTTGAGGTGGAGCGCTATCTGGGTTATAACGGGAATAATTTTGTCTCCAGGTTTGACCCCAATTCGTTTCTGTATCTGGCCAAGGCCCTGGATTTGTACGATGTGGGCTGGAACTTCTCTTCCATGGAGGAGGCGCTCTCAAACCTGTACTGTCCGTCACTGTGGTTTGCATTTACCTCGGACTGGCTCTACCGCCCTGAACAGACGGAAGAGGTGGTGGACCTGTTGAAAAAACTGGATAAACCTGTGGGCTACCATCTGATTGATTCCGATTACGGCCATGATTCCTTCCTGGTGGAACCACACAAGTTCACTCCGTATGTAGTTGATTTTGTCGAGCGGATAGCAAAGGAGCAGGGGGTGTAAGGGGAAAACGTTCAGCAGGATACCTGGTGCCTGGCGCGCACGGAGTTCAGGGCCTGCACCAGCTCAGGGTGTTCCGCAGCGAACGGATCAACTTCAATATCCACGCGTTTTTCCGGCTTGGTATGGGCATAGAGAGGATCGTAGTATTCGCGCATCAGGGCTTCAATGAGCCTGTCCCATTCCCTGCGTGCCAGCAGTTGATGCAGTTCTGAAACCTTTTTGTGCCCCAGACGCGGAATCAGGGCATCAATGGCACCGGCAAAGTCTTCGGATGGCAGATCATCCACGGCATAGTCCTCGGCGATAACCCTGATTCTGTTGTGCATCTGTGTTTCGAGCCAGAGGGTGGTTTCTTTCTGCAACGCTGCATGAAGACGCTTGGGCAGCATCACCCTCCCGATATGCCGACTTTCACCTTCAGTGATAACACACTCGTCAGGCCGGGTATGGCGCAATTCATTCCAGAGCAAGGCTTCAAACTGCTTCTGGCTCGGCTGTTGTTCACATCCTATGGCTCCGAATGCGCTCCCACGGTGATTGGCCAGAGCTTCGAGATTCAAAACCGGCCATCCCTGGTTTCTGAGCTGTTCCAGAATCCGGGTCTTCCCCACGCCGGTGAGCCCGCGCAATACCAGCAGCCGCGCCCACCGGGCATGCTCAAAATAATTCACTACATGCTGGCGGAAAGCTTTATGTCCTCCACTAAGCTGAAACACGGGCAGACCACACAGGTGAAGAAATGCAGTCATGGCGCTGCTGCGCAGTCCACCGCGCCAGCAGAAGACGATGAGCGGGCGTTTGTGTTTCAGGTGTAATTCTCTGGCCTGGTGGATTACTTCGGGAAGACGTGGAGAGATCAGCTCCATACCGCGCATCCGTGCCTGTGCGGCCCCGTGATGTTTATGTATCGTGCCGGTTTCCCGGCGTTGTTCTTCGGTGAGGATGGGAATATTGAAGGCTCCGGGAATAGTGGCGTTAAGGTACTCACCTGGAGAACGGACATCGATAAAGACCGACCCTTTGTCCAGATGGGAAATGGCTTCGTCGATATCGATCCGGATATGGGGGTTAAGCAGGGATGTTCCACGTTTCATATGTAAACCGTTGAAGATATGCGGGGGAATATACAGACAGCGCAAGGAGCATTGTGCTCGGGGTATTAATCGTTCTGTGCTCAGGTCTGCAGGTGGCGGGTGATTTCCCTTTGCAGTCAAGGGGTAATGTAAAGGTTCTTCGCCGGAAAAGCAATTGACACTTATCATGTGGCATGGTAGAAAACCCCGTTTGAAAAAAATGGTTTACGCAATATCAACTCAAAAGGTATTTCATGGCCGAAGACCGCAGAGAATTGTTTAAATCCCTCGGTTTTTTGTCCAGCGTAGGGATCTGTATGGTTGCCTCTATCCTTATCGGGATGGCTATGGGCTACTATCTTGATCAGTGGCTGGGTACCGCGCCATGGATGTTGCTGATTTTTCTGGGCTTTGGTATTGCCTCCGGTTTCAGGAATATTTTTATCCTTACCGAAAGAGGGCTAAAACGCCAGCGCATCCAGGATGCAGACGTGCATGAGGATCGGCCTTGAGTGAGGAAGATCAGGATCTGCTTGCGCAGATGGCACGGCGTAACTGGATTATCCTGATACTTCTGCTTCTCGCCAGTGCTCTGCTGCGCAATCCGGATTTTTCTCTGGGAATTCTGTGCGGCGGCCTGACGGTAGTAGCGGGATATCAATGGCTCCACAGCGCTCTGGTTAAGGCGCTTGAGCGCTCAGATACCGGGGCTGTGAGGAGTTTTCAGGCGGGTTATCTGGTGCGCCTGCTGGCATTGGGCGTTGTTCTCGCCCTGTTGATAGCCGTGGCCGGGGTCAATATCCCGGGGCTGGTGATTGGATTATCCGTTGTAGTTGTAAATATTTTCTGGACCACAGTGAAGCGCATATTATAAGCGAGGAGGCGCGTTCTTAACATGACACATCCTTTTCTGATTTTTCAGTGGCTTGAACAGCAGCTGAATACCCACATAGGCGAACATGTCACTTATACATGGTTTGTGATGCTGTTGCTCACCGTGCTGGCCTTTATTGTATCCCGCGGGATTAAAGAGGTTCCAAGCGGGTGGCAGAACCTAATGGAAAGCGTTGTGGGCGGGATTGAAAATCTCATTGAAGAAACCATGGGTCCTAAAGGGAAGACCTATTTCCCTCTGATAGCGACTTTGGCGCTGTTTATCCTGGTGTCAAACCTGATTGCCCTGGTTCCCGGTTTTTATCCCCCCACGGCAAACCTGAACACCAATGCCGCAATGGCACTGACTGTGTTTGCCATGACCCACATTATCGGGATTAAAGAGCACGGGATTGCATACCTGAAGCACTTCATGGGGCCGATTCTGGTGTTGGCGCCGCTTATTTTCATTATCGAGATTATCGGGCATCTGGCGCGCCCGCTCTCTCTTTCTCTGCGTCTCTTCGGCAACATGTACGGACACGAGATCGTACTCATGATCTTCTTTGCCCTGGTTCCGTTCCTGCTCCCGATTCCCATGATGCTTATGGGCGTTCTGATCGCATTCATCCAGGCGTTTGTATTTACCCTCCTGGCGATGATTTACATTGCCGGCTCCCTGGAAGAAGCGCACTAGATTCTGTATAGCAACCGCACCGGCGGTTAATTGGTCCTATGCGATATAGGAAGAATAAACTCACATTGTAACAAGGAGAACAAAGATGACATTTTTTGCATGGTGTATGATTGCAGCTGGTTTTGGTATGGCAATTGGTTCATTCGGTACCGGTCTCGGTCAGGGTCTGGCTATCAAATCAGCCGTTGAAGGTGTTGCCCGCAACCCCAGTGCAAGCGGTAAGATCCTCACAACTATGATGATCGGTCTGGCGATGATCGAGTCTCTGGCAATCTACGTATTTGTTGTTGCCATGATTATTCTGTTCGCCAATCCGTTTACAGCGCAGGTTATGGAGCTGGCTGGTAAGTAAGTTCAACGTATTTTTTCAGCACGGATAACAGAAAAGGCGCTCCCCGTTCGGGTGAGCGCCTTTTTTTTGGTGTCTATAATTGTGCCGGGTGCGAACTATTTTTCCAGTTCGTAGGGCCAGCCCAGAATTCCGCCTTCCATATAGCGTACGTTTCTGAAACCAGCGTGCTGCAGAATCAGCTGGGCCTCGTAGCCGCGCAGGCTCATTTTGCAGAAGGGCACGATCAGGGTATCTACAGGCAGTTCAGTGAGCTTCTGCCGCAATGCCCCCAGAGGCATGAGAGTCGCCCCTTTAATGCGTACTTCCTCCTGCTCAGCCGGAGAACGCACATCCAGGAAAATAAATTCCTCATTGTTATCCAGCATCTCCTTGACCGCTATCGCGCTCATGCTTTCCGCCAGACCGTCGAGTTTGTTGCGCATCGCATTAGCGGTCTGGTGCAGGGCATCCATGGCGTTTGAGAAGGGGGGGGCATAGCAGAGATCCAGTTGGGCGAGTTGATCCACGGTTGCGCCCAGGGATACCGCGGTGGCAATGACATCCGCGCGCTTGTCCACCACGCCGGGGCCGGCTACCTGTGCACCGAGAACCTTACGACTGGTACGTTCTGCGATTAATTTGATTACAATGGGATTACTCCCCGGGTAGAGATGAGCGAAGTCGGGTGCGGAGACCACAATGCTCTCGGGCTTTAACCCGATAAGCTGCGCATCCCTGGATGACATGCCGGTGCGAGCTACGTTGAGGTCGAAAACCTTGACCGCAAGTGAGCCGAGTATTCCAGGAAACTGCTCCTCGTGTCCGGCGATGTTGTTGGCTACTACGCGCCCGTGTTTATTTGCGGTGGAGCCTAAAGGAACATATACCTTTTTATTGGTGAGATAGTCCGTGCATTCGGCGCAGTCACCAGCGGCATAAATATCTGGATCGGAACTCTGCATATATGCGTTGACTTCAATGGCGCCGGTCTCCCCGAGTTTCAATCCTGCCTCCCGCGCCAGTTTCACTGCGGGTCGCACTCCCACCGCGACCAGCACCAGATCGGCAGGATAGGTTCCCTGATCGGTTACCACCTGTTCTACCGTTGAGTTGCCCTCAATGCGCTCCAGTCTCTCCGATAAGCGCAGATTGACCCTGTGGCGTTCCAGTTCGTGGTGAACCATGGCGGCAATGCTGAAATCCAGAGCCGTTGCCATCACCTGATCCTTCATTTCGATGATGGTGACCTTCAATCCTCTTTCAGTCAGGGCTTCGGCCACTTCCAGGCCGATAAGCCCGGCACCGATAATCACCGCGTTCTGACCTTTGTCTGCGAGACGGTCAATTTCCCGGGCCTGTTCCATGGTTTTCAGGGGCAATACCCCGGGCAGATCCATGCCCGGCAGGGGTGGCATGATGGGCTCATTGCCCGTTGCCATGATCAGCTTATCGTATTCCAGTTCAGAGATTTCCTCCGTATCGAGATTGCGCACCTGCACGCGCTTGTGTTCGCGGTCGATCTGCAGTGCTTCGGTACGGGTCAGGGTTTCAAAGCCCTTGACTTTGGCGAAGAAATGTTCGTCCCGCAGAACCCCGGTGGGGGTTTTTCTTACTTCGCTTATATCGTCATACAAACCCTCGATGTAGTATGGCAGAGGGCATGCTCCGTAGGAGATATTTTTCGATTTGTCTATAACCGTGATCTGTGCGTCCGGATCAAGGCGACGTAAACGACATGCGGTCTTCATTCCCGCAGCGACTCCGCCGATGATCAAAATACGCTGTTTGCTCTGTTGCATATGTCCTCCTTGAAGAATTGACCATCAAATCTTGTAAACAGTAGCCTGAATCACCTCGCGCATGAAAGCATAAAAACCGTAATGTGTCACGGGTTCATACATGCGTAAGGGGTACAACGATGGATCAGGGTTGCGCTGCTGTTAACGCTGCGTATATATTGAGCACTTTATGTGAGGGTTTTATGCGGACATTTTCTGTGTGGCATAAACACCGTGATTTTTCCAGAAGCTGACCCAGAGGTAACAGATGTTGTTGGATTTATTCATTGTACTTATTCTGTATATGATATCCATTGCGGCCTGCGTACATATTCTTTTACACAAACAGGATCCGCGTGCCGCCCTGGGATGGATGGCGGTCTCTCTCGGTCTGCCGGGGTTCGGGGCATTTTTTTACTGGCTCCTGGGGCGCAACCGGATCCGCACCCGCGCCCGCGCGTGGCAGAGCAGAGGAGAGGGCATTCATCTGCCCGAGGGAATTGAACCCCCCGAGGAAGTACCCGCCGTTCTGCGTATACCGTTTAAGACCCAGAATTATGTGCTTATGCGCCAGCTTTCCGACACCGTTACGCGCCGCCCCCTGGTGGATGGTAACAGCGTTGAGGTCCTGATTAACGGCGAGCAGGCATATCCTGCCATGCTGGATGCGATTGAGAAGGCGGAAAAATTTCTCGATATGTCCAGCTACATATTCGATACCCACAGTTGTGGGCAGCGTTTTGCCAATGCTCTGATTGCGGCGGCACAGCGTGGGGTGGAAGTGCGTGTTCTGGTGGATGCGATGGGGGAGATGTACACCATGCCTCGCGCGCGCAGATTGTTCAAGGGGACAAAAGTACGTTTTGCCCTGTTCCTCCCGTTTTCCCTCTCGCAACGCGGGCTGCATGTCAATTTGCGTAATCACCGTAAAATACTGATTGTAGACGGCAAAGTCGGTTTTACCGGAGGGATGAATATCAGCACCCGCCACAACGTCCATAATCCGGGGAAACGTAAACCGGTGGCGGATATCCACTTCAGATTCAGCGGTCCTGTGGTCGGGCATATGCAGGCGGCATTCATGGAAGATTGGCATTTTGCCACTGGAGAATCGATGAATGCCAGAACATATCCGGATCCCGTCCCTGATGGTGAATCTCTGTGTCGCGGGGTGAGCGCCGGACCCAACGAGGACTTTGAAAAACTGTTATGGATAGTTACCGGTGCGCTTACCTGTGCGCGCAGCCGAGTGTGCATTATGACTCCCTATTTTGTGCCCGATCAGACCATGATAGCCGCATTGTGTGGTGCGGCACTGCGCGGGGTAAAGGTGGAGATAATCCTCCCGGAAGAAAATAATCTCCCCTTTGTGGCAGGTGCAAGTAGGGCCAATTTTGAAGAATTGCTGCGCTATGGAATAGAAATCATGTATCAGCCCGGACATTTTGTGCACAGCAAACTCCTTTTAATGGACGAATACTATGCCCTGGTGGGCTCGGCGAATATGGATGCCCGCAGTCAGCGGCTTAACTTTGAGTTTAATGTTGAGATCTACGACATTGAGACCAACAACAGCCTGCGCGCCCATTTTGCAGCAGCACGGGAGCGCTCACGCAGGGTTAAAATGGAAGAGATCGAATATCAGCCTCTGATATGCAAGTTAAGCGATCGATTTCTGCGCCTGTTCAGCCCTTTTCTTTAGCGTTGCAGTAAAGGATATAACTTTGGATTCTCATACCATGGGAAAATTTCTGCATTGGCGCTTGCCATTTATCCTGCTGCTCAATATTTCAATTATTGTGTTCAGCCTGATCATGGCATTTGCACTGCGCTACGATTTTATATTTGCAACGGAAACGGTAGCTTTGATCCAGCGCCTTATACCCGCGGTTGTGGCGATAAAGCTGGTTTTCTTCTGGCGCTATGGTCTGTTCAGCGGGTGGTGGCGTTATGTTTCCATGGCAGATCTGCTCTCAATTTTAAAAGCTAATCTGCTTGCTTCTGCTACTGTTGTAGCATACGTGGCGTTTGTATATCGTCTCGAACATATTCCGCGCTCCGTCCTTATTCTGGACGGGTGTTTTTGCTTTATGTGCGTTGGCGGGGTGCGGTTCTTTACCCGCATTTTACGTGAGGGAGGATACCCGACCTCGATAAAACGCCAGGGGGAAAGACGCTTGCTTATTGTAGGAGCCGGGAATGCGGGACAGATGATAGCGCGTGAACTGCGAATGAATCGGAATCTTAAAAGTAAGGCTGTGGGTTTTATTGATGACGATCCCTTAAAGCGGCGTGAGAAGTTTCAGGGTGTAAGTGTTATTGGTACCTGTGATGAAGTCTCCAGTGTGTGCAAGCGTAAAATGGTGGATGAAGTGATCATTGCCATGCCATCTGTTTCCGGAACTAAGATCAAGCAAATTGTTTCTCAATGCCAAAAAGCCGGCGTACCGTTTAAAACCCTTCCGAGTGTGGGCAGCCTGATTGATGGATCTGTATCCATCCAGCAACTGAAAGATGTTTCTGTCGAGGATCTCCTGGGGCGGGATCAGGTACAACTGGAAACCGGGCGTATTTCCGACTACCTTAAAAATAAATGTGTACTTGTGAGTGGTTCCGGCGGAAGTATCGGATCCGAACTGTGTCGGCAGGTGGCGCGTTTTGCGCCTGCAAAGCTGGTGCTGTTTGAAAATGCTGAAACCCCTCTATTTCTCATAGAACAGGAATTACGCCAGAATTTCCCTGCTGTTTCGATTTACTCAATTATAGGCGATGTGAGGCATCGCGCCCGAGTTGAGGCTATTTTCGATGAATTTATGCCCCAGGTTGTTTTTCATGCGGCAGCCTATAAACATGTTCCCATGATGGAGATAAATCCGGCGGAAGCGGTTAATAATAATGTGCGCGG
>JBNGCY010000040.1:0-8185 GCA_049975505.1 Desulfuromonadaceae bacterium
CCCTTTCCATGGGTACCACAAGCCCTCACCGGTAGCGGTGGTGAATAGTTACAAAATAACAAGTATAATGGCAGCTGTTCAGCGCGAATTATTTTCTGAACTGAATAAGAGCGCTGCGCTTTGTACTTCTAGCATAACAGGAACATTTTTATGAAGGTTCTTATCGTTGGCGCCGGACAGGTAGGATGTTTTCTCTCCCAGCGCCTGTGCAATGAAGGGCACGAAGTGGTGCTGGTGGATCAGGATCAGAGCCATCTCGATCGTGTGCAGGAAGAACTCAATGTCATGGCCGTAAGCGGCAATGGCGCCAGTGCCGAGGTGCTGGAACAGGCGAATATCAAAAGCTGTGATATTTTCATTGCGGTTACCGACCTGGATGAAGTGAATATTCTCGCGTGCCTGCTTGCGCGCGAATACAAAGTAGGCAAACGCCTGGCGCGGGTAAAGAGTATCGAATACAGCAGCCAGGGGGCGGTACTCTCGAAAGAAAAACTCGGCATCGACCTGCTTATCAATCCGTGCGATGAAGTTGCGGATGAGATGGTGAAGATTGCATGCCGCAGCGGGGCTTTTGATGTAGCCGAGTTTGTCGAAGGGCGTATCCAGTTTCTGGGGTATCGCATCGGTGCGGACAGCCCCCTGTGTGGCATCACCCTGCAGGAGCTCGGTGAGTTGCGCGGCATCTACGATTTTGTCGTGGTGGCCATTGCCCGCGATGAGAAAACCATCATTCCCCGGGGTGAGGATGTGATTGAAGAGGGAGACAGCATCTACATCATCGCGCGTGAAAAGGATCTGCCTGCGATCCAGTATCTGATCGAAAGCAAGAAAAAGAAAAAGCGCACCGCCCCAAGGGTGTTTATCCTCGGCGGCAGCCAGGTGGGGGTGCGGATTGCCTCGCAGCTGGAGCGGCTCCATTTTGATGTGCGCCTGGTGGAAAAAAATCTGCGCCGCTGTCGTAAAGTCGCGGCACAGCTGGAAAAAACCAATGTTATTCAGGCCGACGGCAACGATATGCCGGCGCTTCTTGAAGAGGGATTGGCACAGGCGGAGCTCTTTATTGCCGTAACCGGCTCGGACGAGACCAATATCCTCTGTTCGCTCTTATACAAGCAGCAGACACAGGGCCGCGCTCTGGCGCTGGTGAACCGTCCGGAGTTGCTCAATCTCGCCCCCGGGCTGGGAATAGATGCCTGTGTATCACCGCGTATGGCCGCAGCCGGGGCGATGCTCAAGTATGTGCGTTACGGCAGTGTGGTCTCTCTGGCCGCAGTGGAGGGAAGTAACGCCGAAGTGCTGGAGATGGAAGTGAAACAGGATAATCCGCATATTGGGGTGCCCCTGAAATCCATGGGATTCCCCAAAGGGGCACTGATTGCAGCCATTGTGCGCGGTGACGACTACCAGATTGCCACCGGCGAATCGAGCATAAAGGCCGGAGACCGGGTGGTGGTGTTTGCCCTGCCCGAAGCCCTTACCAAAGTAGACAGGTTCTTTGCCTGATATGGATATCCGCAGTGTGACACATATTCTCGGAGCCTTGTTGATCTTCATGGCTCTGACCCTGCTGCTTCCGGTGCCGTTCGCACTCTACTATCACGATCATATGGCTCCGGTGTTTGCCTCCAGTGCCGCGCTTACCCTGGGGGCAGGCGTCCTGATGTTCCTGACGTTTCGCGGGCACAAGGGTTTGCATCTGCGCGAGGGTTTTGCGGTAGTGACCTTTTCCTGGCTGCTGTTTGCCCTGTTCGGTGCTCTGCCCTTTATTTTTTCCGGAGCTATCCCTTCTGTGCTCGATGCGGTGTTTGAAACCATGAGCGGTTTTACCACCACCGGTGCCACTATCCTCACCAGTATTGAAGATATGCCCCAGAGCCTTCTGTTCTGGCGCGCCCTGACCCACTGGCTCGGGGGGATGGGGATTATTGTCCTCTCTCTGGCTATCCTCCCTATGCTCGGAGTCGGGGGGATGCAGCTCTTTCGTGCCGAGGTTCCGGGACCCACGGCGGATCGCCTCAAGCCGCGCATCCAGGATACCGCGAAGCTGTTGTGGGGAGTGTATGTGATTCTCACCGCAGCTGAAACCCTGCTTTTAATGGGCGGAGGGATGAGTTTTTACGAGGCGCTCTGTCATGCCTTTGCCACCATGGCCACCGGAGGATTCTCCACCCGCAATGCCTCCATCGCCGCCTATGACAGTGCATATATCGATACGGTGATAACCTTTTTCATGTTTATGGCAGGGGTGAACTTTTCCCTGCACTACTATGCGCTGCGCGGACGTATCGGCACCTATTTCCGCAACGAGGAGTTCCGTTTCTACCTGCTTATCACCCTTGGCGTCACCGCGACTCTGATGTGGCTCAATCACGGAACGGTATATGATTCGGTGCTCGAAAATCTGCGTTACAGCGCCTTTCAGACCGCAGCGATTCTCACCACTACCGGATTCGGTACCGCGGATTACGAGCAGTGGTCCGTTCTGGCGCAGTATGTCCTGGTGTTTATCATGTTTATCGGCGGATGTGCCGGCTCCACCGGCGGGGGTATGAAGGTGGCGCGCATTCTGTTGTTGCTCAAGCACGGGTTGGCGCAGTTGTTCCGCCTTATCCATCCGCGCACCGTGCGCCTGGTGAAGTTGGGGCACAAAGCGGTCGATCCGGATGTGATGCAGGCGATTCTGGGATTTTTCGCCCTGTTTATGGGGGTGTTTGTCGCGGCCTCGTTCCTGCTCGCTGCAAGCGGGATGGATCTGGTCTCTGCCGGAGCCGCGGTTATCGCCACCCTGGGCAATATCGGCCCCGGGCTCGGGAGTGTTGGGCCTACGGACAATTTCGCCCATGTCCCCGCTTTCGGCAAGGGTGTCCTGATTGTGTGCATGCTCCTCGGACGTCTGGAGCTGTTTACCGTGCTGGTGCTCTTCCTGCCTTCGTTCTGGCGTAAGTAGGGGCGCAGCAAGCGGCGCCCCTGATATTTAAACCATCACACCTTCAACGGAACATGATGTATCCCATCTGGCGTCCGGTCTGACCGTTGTCACGCCGGTAGGAAAACAGCATATCCTTCTTTTTGTAGGTGCACAGATCGCTGACATCACAGTTGGATGGTTTTATCCCGGTGTCGTGTAATTGCTTCACGCAACTCCGGCGCAGGTCGAGGCGCCACTGTCCCAGTTCGATCTCTTCAGCTATCTCTTTCCAGTGCGCGCTGTTGCCTGAATTGCGGAAGGCATCACGAACCTCTTTGCCTACCACATAGTGCTCTTTGCTGATTCCCGGCCCCACTGCTGCGAGCAATGCGGTCGGATCGCACTTGAACTCGTTTTCCATGGTGGCGATGGTATCTGCGATGATGCCGTTGGCCGTGCCGCGCCAGCCTGCGTGAATCGCGGCGGCCACGCGCTGGTGCGGGTCAAATACGAGGATAGGGTAACAGTCGGCAACGGTGATGCCGAGCATGAGGCCGGGCTGATTGGTGATGATGGCGTCCGCTTCCACATCCTGAAAATGGCTCACATCGTAGTTCTTGTGATCCACTACCACAATATCGCATCCGTGCACCTGCTTGACCAGCAACAGATGATGCTGGGCGATACCGAAGGCGTGCGCCAGGGTGGCAAGGTTGCCCTCTACATTGTGGGGCGCGTCATCGGTGTTGATTCCCAGGTTGAGGGAGTTGAACGGGGCGCGGCTTATGCCGCCGTTGCGCGTGGTCACCCCGGCAACCACTCCGGGCGGAGTGGCCCATGTGGCCTGGAGGCAGTTGAGTTTATCCTGTTTAGCCAGTTTCATAGTGCAATCCTGTTGAATGTTTGGAGGGTGAATCAGGGGGTGGAATCAAAGGATTCCAGAGGTTCGATGCTGTATTTTGAATCCAGTGCCCTGATGATCCGGGCCATGTCGTCCGGCAGAGGGGAGGAAAACTCCATGTATTCTCCCGTGCGTGGATGGTTGAATCCCAGAATCCAGGCATGCAGCGCCTGGCGGTGTAACTGCTGCACCAGGGTGCGTATGGGCGCATCTGCAATGGCGTTGGCACGTTTGAGGTTGCCGTAGGTCTGATCCCCGACCACGGGCAGATTCATATCCGCCAGATGTACCCTGATCTGATGGGTGCGTCCGGTCTCCAGGCGCATCTCCAGCAGGGAAAGACGCTCCGGTGCATAGCGCCGCAACACCTTCCAGTGAGTGACAGCGCGGCGTCCGCGTGCCGAGCGGGTACTCATCTTCTTGCGCGCACTCGGGTGGCGTCCGATATCCTTTTCTATGCTGCCGGTGTCGTTTTGCACCTGGCCATGCACCAGGGTCAGATAGCGCCGGTTGATACTGTGTTCCTTGAACTGGCGGGCCAGCCCCTGATGGCTCAGATCGTTTTTGCTTACCACCAGCACCCCGGAGGTGTCTTTATCGAGGCGATGTACAATGCCGGGGCGCAGTTCTCCGCCGATGCCGGAAAGATCCGTGCAGTGATGCAGCAGAGCGTTGACCAGGGTCCCCGTGAAATGCCCGTTGGCCGGGTGCACCACCATCCCGGCGGGTTTGTTTATTACGATCAGGTCGGAATCTTCGTACAGGATTTCCAGAGGGATATCTTCGGGGAGCGCTTCAGGTTCCTGCGGGCGCGGCATGGTGATATGCAGGGTTTCGCCCCCACGCAGACGCAGCCCGGCTTTAACCGCAGCGCCGTTGGCGGTGATCTGCTTTTCATCTATAAGCCGCTTCAGGCGTGCCCGGCTGATATCGGGCAGAGAGCGCGCCAGAAAGCGATCCAGGCGTTCCGGAGGCTGCCCGGGTTCAAATGTGAGCTCAATGGTGTCGCACATTTACCAGATGGAGCTTTCAATTTTGCCCGCCTGCTTAATCATCACATCCACAATGGCGCGGTCAAAGAGCTGGTCACGATTTTCCACCTTGTCGGCGACGCGCTCACGGAAATGCTCGCGCCCTTCCTGGAGCTCTTCTGCGAGGAGATCAAAGATGTTGTCGTTTTTAATCCCTTCGCTCACTTTATCCTGATTGTACAGGGCGATATCTGAGACAATGGCCCGGGCCAAGCGGAATGCCAGATCCGGATCTTCAACCTGTCGCGCCATGTGGATCTCCTGTGATATATGCTGGCCTGCGCCATTGAACTGGTGACGCCGGTCTTCGGGCGGGTTAGCAATTTTGCACTTTTATCGCTGAAGACTAGCTAAAAACCCCGGGGTTGTCAAACACATGCTCGCAAGCCCGGTACCCGTGTCTGCCGTATTTAAGCTTCAGGTCTGGAGGTGCCCGAGAAAGCGATACAGATCCAGATGGCTGCCGCGGTAATCCGGGGCGAAATCGGTACCGCGATCGATGAGCCAGGTATCCACGAGAAAGGTTTTAATCCCCACGCGGGTGGCGCTCAGATCGTGTTCGGTGTCGTTGCCCACCATCAGACACTGCTCCGGTTTGAGGCTGAAACGTACGAGGATTTCATCAAAGTACTCCGGGTTGGGTTTGCAGTGGCGGGAGGTTTCGTAGCTGGTTACATGCAGATAGTCGAAAGTGTGGATGCCTCCCCATTTCAGGCGGGCACAGGTAACCGGACGCGGAAAAACGGGATTGGTGGCGATGATTATCCGCAGATCTTTATCGACACAACGCTGGATGAGCTTCGGTGCCAGCGGCAGAGGTTGAATATGATGGGCGAGATCTTCAAGTTTTTCGGCGCAGAAACATTCGAGCCCGGCGCGGAACTGCTCCGGCTCCACGCCGACATCGTGCTTGGCCGCTTCAAGGTAGAACGCTTCATTGGTAAGGAGTCCGTCACTGCCCTGTTCGATCCGCTCCATGGTGCGCTTTATCATGCTGCGGCAGAATCCGTGCGCGTCAACCGGGGTGGGAATGCACCCGGCAAGATCCTCAAGATATGCGGGGATGAATTGATGCATATCCACGTTGAGCAGGGTACCGTCAAGATCAAACAGAATGGTGTCTATTTTGCTGAGTTCAGACATGACGTGCTCCGGCGGGTTGAAGGATGTACGCTCGCATTATAGCAGAAGGGGAGTTACCCGCTGCAGGCAACTCCCCTTCATAAACAGTTTAACTTCATACATATGCGATGCACATGCGTCTATAAACAGCCTCTACTTGCTGTGGCAGACCGTGCAATCGCCAATGCCCATGTCGTTATGACAGGAAGCGCACAACCCGTGGCCTCCTTCCATGGTGGTGACATCAATGGCCCCCGGAGTTTCACCGTGGCAGTCCTTGCATCCCATCATTGCGCTGTGGGCATTGTGGTCAAAAACCACTTCGCCTCTGGTCTCACCGGTGTAGGTGTAGACGCCGGGCTCCTGATTGTCCACCTTGGTTATCGGTGCATTGGTGCCGTCGTGCTGAGCAAGAAATACAGTCACGAACGCAAACACAATCAGAACAATCACTAACAACGTATTTTTCATCTACCTAGCTCCTTCTTCAGATATCCATGGCAATCCATTACAGCAAACAGCATGTTTGTACATCGAACTTCGGTCTGTGTCAATTCAGATGTGAAAAAAGGGTTCTTCATTATTGTCCACCATTTTTTGCACATGGGCCAGGAGTTGCGTATAATAAAACCCTGTGCTATCGCACCCTGTTTTACATAACCCTATATCAGTCAGGTTCAATGTCATGACTTCAGAAACCAGAAATTACCTGCTCACCCTGCAGAAAAACGAAATTACCGAATGTCACATATACCGTGGTCTGGCCAGACGCATCAAAAGCGAACACAACGCTGCAGTGCTCAACCGGATTGCGGAAGAGGAACTGCGCCACTGCCGGATCTGGGAAGGGTATACCGGTACAAAGGTGGAGCCGGATCGCTTCAAGGTATGGTTGTATACCATTATCAGCCTGGTGTTCGGCTTTACCTTCGGGGTGAAGCTGATGGAGCGCGGCGAAGAGGGAGCCCAGAGCAATTATGCGTTGCTCGCGGACGAGTTTCCCGAAGCGGCGCAGGTGGCCAAGGAGGAAAAGGAGCACGAAGAGCAGTTGCTCGAAATGCTCGATGAGGAGCGGCTGCGCTACACCGGCTCCATCGTTCTGGGGATGAACGACGCTCTGGTAGAACTCACCGGGGTGCTTGCCGGTCTGACTCTGGCGCTGCAGAACACCGATCTTATCGCCCTTACCGGCCTGATTACCGGCATCAGCGCCTCCCTTTCCATGGCGAGTTCCGAATACCTCTCCATGAAAGCGGAAGGGAGTGAAGAGAGCCATCCCCTGAAGGGAGCATTCTACACCGGATGCGCATACATCGGCACAGTGGTGGTGCTGGTGCTACCCTTCTTTCTTTTCTCCCACTATGCGGTGTGCATGGGGGTGTCTCTGCTGATGGCACTGCTGGTTATCGCCGGCTTTAACTACTATATCTCCGTCGCCCAGGATCTTGCCTTCGGGCATCGCTTCCGTGAGATGGCCATGCTGAGCATGGGGGTGGCGGGGATCAGTTTCCTGATCGGCTATCTGGTGCGGGTATTTATGGGCGTTGAGATCTAAAATGTATTGAAATCATGTAAACCTTTCGGACGGAAACAATCCATGGAAAATCTGAAAAACGAGGTACGTGAAGAGATAAAGGAACTCCAGCTGGGGATGAAAATCCGGCGCTTGCGCCAGGAACGGCGCCTGACTCTGCAGGGGGTGGCGGAAAAAACCGGGCTCTCAAAACCGCTATTGTCGCAGATTGAAAACAGCCAGGTTATCCCTCCGCTCGCAACCCTGCTGCGCATCGCACGTGCGTTTGAAGTGAATATCAGTTGTTTTTTTGAAAACGAACGTGAGGAAAATAAATGCCTGGTGGTGCGCGCCGGGGAACAGCGCGCACGTCAGCTGCGCACCCATCAGCAGGTACGCGAGATCCAGCCCTATACCTACAATTCACGCGCGTATGGCAAGCGGCATCACAAAATGGAACCCTTCGATATCGAATTTATGGTGCGTGAATGGAGCGATGACCTTCTGGTGCGCCACGAGGGGGAGGAGTTTCTCTATCTGCTCGAAGGTGAGGTGGAATTCAAATACGCCGGGCAGACATACCACCTTAAAGCGGGCGACTCGGTCTACTACGATTCCAACGAGTATCACGGCTATATCGCCATCGGCGATGTGCCCCCGCGCGCGGTGGCGGTGTTGTATTCAGGGCGTTGATGCGTTAGACATGGAGT
>JBNGCY010000040.1:8285-13674 GCA_049975505.1 Desulfuromonadaceae bacterium
CCCCGCGCGCGGTGGCGGTGTTGTATTCAGGGCGTTGATGCGTTAGACATGGAGTGTTATTCCCTCCCCTTCTGACAGGGGAGGGGCAGGGTGGGGATAATGCCCGTCAGGGCATGTTGTTTTGAAATCATCCCCATCCCAACCTTCCCCCATCAGGGAGGAAGGAAACCCTTTTTTATTACTCCGGGCACCCACGCTTGATAGAGCGGTGCATTGGAGAAGACAGAGTGTTCCATAATAAGTTATGCGTAGATCAGATATTGTTACGCGGGCAGCGAGAAAGTTACAGTGCCTGTTTCATGAAGATCACACCACACGACAAAGGAGGAGATCAGTATGGCAAAAGTAGGCGTTTTATTGGCCGGTTGCGGTGTTTACGACGGCAGCGAAATTCACGAAGCGGTAATCTCTCTGCTGGCACTGGATCGTGCCGGGATGCAGGTGCAGGCCATTGCCCCGAATATGAAGCAGATGCATGTGATGGATCACCTGCGTGGCGAGGAGCAGGATCAGGAGCGCAACGTCATGGTCGAGGCGGCGCGCATCACCCGCGGCAATGTCCTCGATCTGAGCGAGGTCGGAGTCGCGGATTTTGATGCTCTCGTGATCCCCGGTGGATTCGGGGTTGCCAAGAATCTGTGCGATTTTGCCGTGAAAGGTGCTGATTGCAGTGTCAACCCCGCAGTGGAAAAGCTCATCCTCGGTATGGTGGATGCGGGCAAGCCGGTGGCGGCCCTGTGCATTGCTCCGGCCCTGATGGCGCGGGTTCTCGGTGGTGCGGGTAAAAAAGTGAAGGTCACTATCGGCAATGACCCGGATGTCTCCGCCGCCATCAACACCATGGGCGCCGAGCATGTGGAATGCCCCGTAGATGAGTGCATTGTGGATAAGGACTTCAATGTCATCACCACTCCGGCCTACATGGCGGCAGGCTGCATTTCCGAAGCGGCCGCGGGAATTGAAAAGACCATTGCCACCCTGCAGGATATGCTGAAATAACCTGCCCATGCGGCAACATTATCCATGCGCACCATGTTCGGGCCGCCATGCACTGTGATGGCGGCCCGTTTCTTAAGTACATCCGCAAACCCGGGAATATCTATGCAGACAATGCCCTCATACCTGCCTGAAAGTGTTGAAAATGCCTCCGGCCTTATGCCGCAGGAGCGCGATGCCTGCGCAATTATCGGTTATTTTAACAAGAACGGATATCCCAGCCACAGTAATGTGCAGCGCACCATTGACGGCCTGATCAAGATGGGGCACCGCGCCGGAGAGATCAGTGGCGATGGCGACGGTTGCGGTATCATGACCGATATCCCACGCGGGATGTGGCGCGAGATTCTGGCGCGCGAGGGGCATGACCCCGATCTGGTGAAACGCAAGGGATTTGCCGTGGGGCACCTGCTCATTCCGCAGGAAGCCCTGGAAAAGGATGAACAGCTCATTATCCGCCTCATGGCTCTGATCGGGCGCAAAGGGGGTAACCTGCTGGTGGAACTGCGTGATCGGGTGCGCACCGAAACCCTTTCGGCGCGGGCGCGTGCCGGGGCACCTGTGTTTCTGCAGATTGCTCTGCTGGTGCAGAACAAAAACCCGGCGCGTACCCTGTATCAGATACACCGTCTTATTGAAGAACGCTTTGACGTGCATGTGGCCTCCCTGTCGAACACGGTAACAGTATACAAGGTGCAGGGCGCGCCTGAAGTGCTGCGCCTCTACTATCCGGAACTGAAACGCAAGGAGTTCCAGTCCGCCAATACCATCGGGCACAGCCGCTTTTCCACCAATACCCTCCCCACGGTATTGCGTGCCCAGCCCTTCAGTCTTCTGGGGCACAACGGCGAGATCAACACCATCGCCAGGATGCGCGAAGAGGCGCGTATGCTCGGATTCTCCCTCCCTCCCGGGGGTAGTGACTCCCAGGATCTGAACCGCACTCTGGAGGGACTTATCCATCAGTACCGCTTCAGCCTCTTTGAAGCCATGGAGATCTGCTTTCCTCCGGTAACCAGTGAGCGCAACAAGTTCCCCGAGGGGGAACAGCAGGCCTATACCGCGCTGCGCCAGTTCTTCGGTGCCAGCGCTCAGGGGCCAGCGGCCATCATCAGTCGTTCCCAGAATCAGTGTGTTATCAGTGTAGATGCCATGGGTTTTCGCCCTCTGTGGTTCGGCGAAACCAGTGACGCCTATTTTGCCTCTTCCGAAGCAGGGGTGGTGCACCAGGAGGAGATCCTCCGGGATCCTAAGATCCTCGCGCCGGGAGAAAAACTCGGCCTCAGTCTGCGCCCGCGCCAGGGGGTGGATGTGTGGAGCCATGATGAACTGCGCGCTGAAGTGGTGGCCCGGGTGCAGCAGCGCAGCTCCGCCCAGCATGTGAAAAAAGAGACGCTGTGTGCCTCTGATCTCGAACATCTGGATACGCGCGAATGCCCCCATTTCCGGCGCACAGCGCGTCTGCGCCAGGATAATCTCCTTACCGGATTTGCGTGGAAAACCAGCGATACCGCAGAATTGAAACATATGGCGCAAACTGGGCACGGCCCCATGGCATCTCTGGGGTATGACGGGCCTCTGGCCGCGCTTGCAGTAACCCACCAGAACCTGGCGGATTACTTCAAGGAGCAGGTGGCGGTGGTCACCAATCCCGCCATCGACCACAAACGCGAGATCGAGCACTTCTCCACCCGCGTATTTCTCGGTCCGCGCCTGCACTGGGGAGGACGCCAGGAGAAAAACGTCTCCCTGACGGCTCCGATTCTAACCGGAGGGATGCGCACCGAGGCAGATGCCAAAGGGCAGCATGCGCTCGCGCGTGAATTCGGCCTCGCCAGTCTGGAGGCGGTGCTGGGCGCGTTCTGCGCCGGACCGCGACGCCACTATCGCGTGCTTTCCTGTGCTCTGAAGGAGAAAAATACCCTGGCTCAGACCCTGGATGAGCTGTGCCGTTCAGCAGTGGCAACGGCGCAAAAAGGATATGTCATAGTGCTGGATGATCACGCCGCATTCAGTCCGGGGCAGCATTTTCTCGACCCTCTCCTCGCTCTGGGGGCGGTGAACAATGCCTTGCGCCACACTATGGGGGGAGATGGTATCCCCTTGCGAAGGCGCAGCGCCATCATCGTGCGCTCCGGGGCGCTGCGCAATCTCCACGATATCCTTCTCCACAAGGCCATGGGCGCAGATGCGCTGTGTCCATATCTGATGTGGGAGCAGGCGGGTGCGCATGAAGGGGGAATGGAGAACCTCATCCGCGTAATCATGGCGGGGTTTGAAGCGGTTATGTCCACCATGGGGACCCACGAAATAGATGGTTACGGCAAGTATTTCGCCTCCGTGGGGCTGGGGCCGGAACTGGTAAAGCTCTTCGAGACTCCCAACTTCTACGGCAGTGACCGCGGCGGTCTGAGCCTGGCACGCCTGGAACACAATCTGCGCAGCCGCACCTCGGTTGTGCGCAGCAAGACCAAACAGGCGGTGCCCACCCAGTTCCGTCTCTATCCACGTATCTGGAAGCATGTCGCCGCCGTGGCCAAAATGGAGGAGAACTACACCGATCTCTCGCGCCTTATCGCTTCGTTTGAAAAGGATCATCCCCTTGCAATCCGCCATCTGCTCGATTTCAACTTCCCCGGTGAACTGCGTATCGATCCCGAGGATGTGGATACCTCCGTGGGCAGGCATGCGTATCCGTTCCTGATCTCCGCCATGAGCCTCGGCTCCCAGGGCGAAGTGGCGTTCCGCATCTACGCTGAGGCCGCGAAGAAGCTCAACATCATCTGCATGAACGGCGAAGGGGGCGAAATTCCCGATATGTTAGGGAAGTTTCGTGAGCATCGCGGCCAGCAGATCGCTTCCGGACGTTTCGGGGTACACATGGATCTGCTCAATTCCGCCGATTATCTGGAGATCAAGGTGGGCCAGGGGGCCAAACCCGGAGAAGGGGGGCATCTGCCCGGCTTCAAGGTGACTGCGAAGATTGCGGCGGCGCGCAATTCCCGTCCCGGCGTGACCCTGATATCTCCCTCCAACAGCCACGATGTGTATTCCATCGAAGATCTGGCTCAGTTAATTGAGGAGCTGCGCACTGCGAACCCGCGTGCGCGTATCGGAGTGAAAATGCCCGTCGTCGCTGGGATCGGCACCATTGCCATGGGGGTGGTGAAGGCCGGGGCGGATATCCTCACGGTAAGCGGTTACGATGGCGGCACCGGCGCGGCGAAGCGCCATGCGATCAAGTTTGCCGGCCTTCCGGTGGAGATCGGGGTGCGCGAAGTACACCGCACCCTTTCCTGCAGCGGAATGCGTGACAAGGTGGAACTCTGGGCCGATGGCGGGGCACGCACCGGGCGCGACGTGGTAAAGCTCATGCTTCTGGGGGCCAATCGCGTCGGTTTCGGGACCATGCCCATGATTATCATCGGGTGTACCGCGTGCCGCCAGTGTCATCTCGGCACCTGTCACGTGGGCATCGCCACCCAGATTGAAAGTGTGGAAGAAGCGCACGAACGCGGTCTGAAGCATTTTGTGCCGCGTGTCAAGGAAAACGGCATCATCTACGAAGCCACCTTTTTCCGCGCCCTGGGATCAGAGATCGCCATGCTTACCGCAAAGCTGGGGTTTTCGCGCACCCAGGATCTGGTGGGACGTTCCGATCTCCTCTGGCAGAGCATGCGCACAGAAGACCTCGATCTCAGCGATCTGCTCGAAGTCAGCGCGTGTGAAATTCAGCCCCAGCCAGAACGCGGGGTGCGCCAGCTCCGCCGCCCTCTCAACTATCTCACCTCGCTGCTCTCCTCCATGATTACTGATGCCTTTGACAGTGGCGACGATGAGGTGCGCTTTACCGATGACGGCATCAACAGCTGCGATCGCGCCATCGGAACCCGCCTTGCCGGAGAGATGAATCAGGCCCACCACGAAGGGCGCTATCCGCACCCCAAACAGGCATATCTCAACTTCCGGCGCGATTCCATCCCCGGCAACGGTCTCGGCGCGTTCAACATCGATGGGATCAATATCTGTGTCGAAGGCGGAGCCCAGGACGGCGCGGGCAAGGGCGCCCAGGGGGGGCGCATCGTGGTTCTCAAGGGGGAAAATTCCGACAGTGTGCGCGTTGGTGGTGGAGTCGGCAAGGGGCTCGCATACGGAGCTCAGGGCGGGCTCTTCATTATCCAGGGCAATGCCGACAGCCGCGCATGTACCCGCCTTTCCGGTGCGGATGTGATCCTCGGGGCGCGTTTGCAGAAGTCCCTGCCAGGCAGTGATATCGCCATGGCCAACCACGCGAACCTCAAAGGCTTTGCCTTCGAGTACATGACCGCCGGACGGGTCGTGGTTCTGGGCGATCCCGGTCCGTGGATATGTTCCGGCATGACCGGCGGAGTGA
>JBNGCY010000040.1:13774-23291 GCA_049975505.1 Desulfuromonadaceae bacterium
GTGGTTCTGGGCGATCCCGGTCCGTGGATATGTTCCGGCATGACCGGCGGAGTGATCTACTGCCATCTGGATAAAGCGAAGGGGATGACACGTCAGGAACTGAAAAAACGCCTCGCCAAAGGGGCAGATGTGGATATCCGCAAGCTGAGTGAAAACGACATCAAGGAACTCAACGATCTCCTCCTTGAATACCACAGGGAACTGCTCCACTCCTTTCAGAACGAAGAAGCACGCATCGTCAGCCGCATCATGACCCACAGCAGTACAGGTTTTATGAAAATCGTGGCTCGCGAGGAGGAAGCGCTGAAAAATAGCTCCATAAGATAAAAAATCCGTTGACTTGCCCCGGGGGATTTGCTAAAACTCCCTCCGCAACACAGAGAAAACCACATACACGCGGGAATAACTCAGTGGTAGAGTGCAACCTTGCCAAGGTTGAAGTCGCGAGTTCGAATCTCGTTTCCCGCTCCAAAAATAGAAGGGCCCAGTCTAGCGATTGGGTCCTTTTTTTGTGTGTAAAGTTGAGTGTTTGAACGATCCCTCCCATGGAGCAGTAACGCTCAAATATTCATACTAAGATCGTTAGGCTCTTCTCTTGGTTAAAAATGTGACAAAATTGTGACAAAGAAATGACAAGATTTGATTCTGAAATTTTCAAGATTTGAAAAGGCGTGATTTCAACCCTGATCGGGGCAAATTATGCAATATGATTTGCATTGAAGGTTTTTGGCTTTCGAGAAATTAGAGTCTGGAGGTAAAGAGTATGTGAATTAAACCAACTATTTCTTCTGATTATCAATCTGGGATGTGCTCCATAATTTCATCAACCGAGCATTCAAAAAAGTTACACAGCCTGTCAATATTTTCCGTAGTTGTGTTGTAACCCTTCTGGCTGGCTATTCTGGATATGGTACTCCGATGGATGCCGGTTTCCTGCGATATTTTTCCAATAGACAATCTTTCCCCGTCTCTAAATTCTTTCTCGGCTATCATTTCTTTTAACCGAAACCTGATCATAGCTTACCTCCCTAAATGTGATCATTATACACGAATGTGATCTGGGTGTAATAAAATTTGCACCCATGGGTATTTTTGTGCATATGTGTGCTTGACATGCACATCAGGTGCATATATGGTGTATGTAAAGCATCCAAACTTACAAAGGAGGTTAGCATGCAGAACGAAGAGACCTATCTTACCGCAGAACAACTGTCCAAAAAGATTCACTACAGTACGCGTTACATCAGAGAACGAATGCTGAAAACTGTGTTTGTCGAGGGCAGACACTATATCCATCCTTTTGGAGGAAGGAGGATTTTGTTTATTTGGGAAAACATTGAAGAAGATATGTTGAGCAGCAGTTCGAAAGCGCAAAAACCGCAGGTTAGTATGAGCACAATTATCCCCCTTGCAAGAGGAGGTGTATGCCATGGGTAGTGTTAGGGAACGAAAAGAGACCGGCATGCTGTATTTTGATTTCAGTTTTAATGGAAGGCGTTGTAGAGAGTTTTCCAAACTGAAAAACACCAAACACAACAAAAAAATCATGGATAAAATGATGGCCCAGATCGACGCCGAGATAACCCTGGGCACCTTCGACTATGCCAAATATTTTCCCAACTCAAAAATGCTTGAGAAACTCGAGGCGGACAGAAAAGAGACAGAGAGAAAAGCGCAAGATGGATCTGGTGCGCCGCTGTTCGAGGACTTTGCAGAGGAATGGCTCTTTGAAAACCAGATCCGTTGGAAGCAGTCATACATCGAAAATATAAAGACTATCCTGAACAACTATCTTTTAAAGGAATTCGGCAATAAAAAAGTCAGCTACATCACCAAAGGTGAAATCCTTAAATTCCGTTCGTCCCTCGCCAAAGTTCGCAACGGAAAGAGGCTTTCACCCGACCGGATAAACCATATCATCACGCCATTGCGCATGATACTCAATGATGCAGCTGACAGATATGAATTTAGCACGCCTTTTACCGGAATTAAACAGCTTGCTGTCAGAAGGTCAGATATTGATCCGTTTGCCTTAAAAGACGTGTGGTATTTCATCAACAATGTGCGCAGCGATTTTCGAGACTACTATCTGATCCGCTTCTTCACCGGTATGCGTACATCTGAAATTGATGGATTGAAATGGAAATACGTTGATATGGAACGTCGGGAAATCCTGATCCGCGAGACCCTGGTCAAAGGTAAGATAGAGACCACCAAAACATCTGGATCAGCCCGCGTAATCCAGATGTCGGGGCCGGTGTTTTCCGCGTTTAAAACCCAGCAGAAAGTAACCGGCAATAAAAGCGAATACGTCTTCTGCAACAAGGAGGGCAAGCCTCTCAATTACACCAACGTAGCGGCGCGAATCTGGTATCCGACATTGAAACGACTCGGGCTGGAGCCCAGGCGCCCCTATCAGACCCGGCATACCGCAGCGACCCTCTGGCTCGCCGCTGGAGAAAGCCCGGAATGGATAGCAAGGCAGATGGGGCACTCCACCACAAAGATGCTGTTCACTGTCTACAGTCGTTATGTCCCCAATGCCACCCGCAATGATGGCTCAGCATTTGAGAACCTCATCAGTGGTGGATATGCGCAGATGAATGAAGGGGAGGCGAGCTTATGATCAGCAACATACAGCACATTTCAGGAAATATAATCTACGGAACATTCAGGATAAGTTCCTTGGAATACAGGATTTCGCAAAGTGGGCGTGAATACATCTCGCTTATCCTTGAAGACTTCAGTGGCAGCATAGAAGGACAGGTGTGGCTAGACAGTTTTCGGCAAAGGACTGAAATCTTCTCTGCCGCAGAAAAAATTGAAATTACAGGTATTGTCAGGATAATCAACGATTATGCGATTATTGAAATCGACTCAGCCATCAGGGCAGAGGACTTGTATATTAAACCTCTTGATTTGATCCCGCAGAGCGCTGTAATTGACAAAAATACATATACGCAGCTGCAAAGTATAAGGAACTCCCTAATCCTGGAACCGCTGCAGGGATTCATTGATTCAGTTTTTGCAGAAGATAAAAACCTGCTCCCCTTCTGTCGTGTTGGTGCGAGCCAAAGGCATCATCATGCACAGCCCGGTGGTCTACTGCAGCACAGCGTCGAATGCGCCTTAATAGTAGCTGAAATGACCAGCTTCAGCACCCAGGAGCGAGAACTGGGGATAGTGGCTGCCCTGTTCCATGATCTTGGAAAGATAAAAACCATGGAGTGTGGCCCCGAGGCAACAAAGAGTCGCATGCTCTTAAACCATGACATTCTGGCTTTGGAAATTCTTGCTCCCCACTTAGCTCAGCTGGATAATGACTGGTCGGACGGTGCCCTTGCCCTGCGTTATCTACTGACCTGGGGAAAAATGCATTATCAATCCCCGATTCCTGCAATGGCAGTTGCCGAGGCGGTGAGAAGCGCCGATCGCATCAGTTGTGGAAGAGAGAGAAGTAATAACGCATTCTTTGAAATTCCGGATTGGAAGAATGTTGTTGCAGATTCAGGGGTGAAATATTTCCGCTTACGCCAGCCAGGAAGTGAACCTGACGTATCAAAGTTATTCCGCAAATTTATGAACAGTGTGCCTTTCTAAGTTTAAGCGCCCGGCTCTATTTGATGTAGGGCCGGGCGGGAATTCTCATTTTAGAAATGCCTAAAATTCATGTAACCAATCTTCATAGAACCAGCCTTCATCATCTGAACGGGCACAGTCTTCGGAATAAACGGAAAATTTGCAGCCTGTGCGGAGTTTTCTGATACGCAGCTGCTCCAATCCGACAGACTGCTAGAAGAGCTTTCAATATACAGTTGATAAAATCTGTTCAACCAGACGATATACAGTGGTTCCGGTATGCCGGGGCCAATCGTGACACGGAGGGACATCTTTTCTTTTGGCACGCTCAATCGCTATTTCGATGTTCTCTTCGAGTTTGCGTACGTCTACATCGCCTTTTGCGAAGGTGGGCATGCGTACTTTAAGGCGTCTGGAGCACTCTGCCGAGTTGGCAACACCGTTGCCCTCTTCGAAATGCAGAAGCAGCCAGAGTTCGAACTTCGGATTACTCACTGCCAGGCCGTACTGCTGTGCCTCTTGACTCCAGTCCAGCAATCGTTGCAGCTGTTCTTCAGTCCATTGATCCTTGTCCACCACTAGCCAGGCTTGATCGTCAGAGCGCAAATCTGATTTCCCAAGATGCTTTTTCATGCGCTCAAGTACCTTATCCGGAGAGCTTTTGGTTCTCCCCTTTAGACACTTGACGTGGATCACGGTGTTTTGGTTATTGAACAGATCGAAATACTGAGGCTCTGTCTCTGCCCCTTCGGTGGCGAGGATAAACATCCTGCGGTAGCGCCGCGTTCCTGCTTTTCTCTTGAACTGGCGACGAGAACCCATCAATGCTCCTCCGCAACACGTCTTCTCTCTGGCTTATGCCCGCACCTGAGCGGTAAAATATGTGGTATGCCGCCTAAGCGCCCCTGCAGGTAGCTTTTGCGGATATCCTTGTCGTAACGTACATCCTTATAATCGCTAAAGGCCATCAGGGATGAAACACCCTGGCGGTCTCGTTCTGCGACCCACATTTCGTCTCTGCGTAACAAGTCCTGATCCATAAGTAAGGCGTCATGGGTGGTGAAAAGCAACTGCGATCTGGTTTCTTTGGAACACGAACTCAAGAACCCTTCGAGTAATTGTCTGGTCAGCAGGGTGTGCAGGCTGCGATCCACCTCGTCTATGATGTACACCTTCTTTGAGTCTTGCTCAGCTACTTCAAGAAAAGCCGGCAGCAGATCGATTACGCGCTGCGAGCCATCAGATTCATGGCGGATATCGAACTTCACTCGCTTGCCGTCCACCCCATCGTGAAAGGAGATGAGTTTTTTTGCGACCAGCTCTCCATCTTTACGGCTGACTACAAAGCGCTCCAGCTTTGGGTCACTCATAATGCGCACGCTCATCCCCTCTTGCACCTCTTCCTGAAGCTGTTCCTTCAGGGCATCAGGCAGGGGCAGATTTTCAAAGGGGACATCCTCCCCACCCAGAGATGAAATCCCGGTATCAAGCTGGGACAAAGTAGTATTGAGGGTTTCATACAACGGATGATCCTCTTCAAAGAACTGCTCAAACGGGGCAAAGCGTGAATCGGGTGCGATAAGGATAAGATCGTTTTTGAACCAGTTATACACCGGCTTGAAGCGTTCCACCTTTTGATGGGCACAGTTTGTCAGAAAAAGCTGATTATCCCGGGTACCGCGAAACGCGAATTCGAGGAACTGATCATCCTGCAGGGATGGATCAAACTCGATTGCGCCGTTTTTGCGTTCATAGAGAACCTTTTCGCTGGTACTTAATATCTCTACCAGGCGCTCTTCGACGATCTCTTTGCGGGTCAGAGCAAAGCTGAATTCATATATTTTTTCGTTGATGAGTAATTCAAACCAAAACCTTGATGGCTTTTTAGCGCAGGCAGAATCGAGTCGAAACGATTCCACCCCAATCATGCTGTCGGGTTGAGTCCCTTTGACGACAAGTGATTGGGCAAAGTTTAACGCTTTAAAGAAGTTGGTTTTACCGGATGCGTTCCCCCCATAGATCGCGGATACAGGCAACAGGCGCATCTTGTATTTAGCCACTCGGGGCAGTCGCTCTCCGTGCTGACGCTCTTTGCTGGCCAGCATGGAAAACGTAACCTCATCCCGAAACGACATCCAGTTTTGAACGGAAAAGCTGACAATCATCTCACCCTCCTTGCGAGAAATACTCTCTTTAAATGCATCTTACCACTGTTTTGAAATAAATGTAAGATAAAGAGATTTTTTCTCTTAATGCGCTATTTGTTGCAGCCCTTTTAACCTCTTGATTACTTAAGCGCCCGGCTCTATTTGGTGTAGAGCCGGGCGTATCTGCATTAAATCACAGTCGATCCTCCGCATCGAAAAAGGCAATTGCAAGGATGTATAGAGTGTACCGAAATCCATAGTTGGAATAGTATATACCCCTTTTGGAGTTGTTGCGTTTATCGTCCGGATTGATAACTTTTATGCTGTATTTCAAGGATTTGCGGCAAGCATCATCGATAACGCTGGCCACATGCCCTGCATCTGGGCAGTATTTCCTGAGCTCTTTTTCCTTGCGCCGCAGGACGCCAGGGTGGGTTTTGGGCATTTGGGCGGTTACACAGATCTGGTTTTTCTGGACCCCTAATATACTGCGCAACCTGTCGAGATAAGCATTGACCAGCTTCAGATCTTCAATGATCAAGCCATCCTCTGCTGTCGTGTAATTGAGCAAAAAATAACGCAAAAATTTTCTCAGTGTCTGCCTGGAATCCTCGGCAACTGTCGAAACATGTCTGATTATCTTTTTGCTTAATCCCTGTTCTGCTTTGGTTTTTGTCGGCGCAGGGAAAACCTTAATCCCATTTTTGCGGGTGTTGACATTGAGATGGCGTAGATGTCCCCTTCTCGTTTTCAGCACTTTGATCCATTCTGCGTTCTCATTCCAACGTTCGAGCTCCTGCCATGTTACCCCAAGTATATTCATTCTTTGTGATAGCTTATTCTCCGGCAAGCCCTCTGCCAGCGAGGCTAATAAAGTAGATATTACAACAGGCAGAGAGACTAACGGCCTTTCGACTCGCTCCAACCTTGGAATTGGCCTTAAGTCCGGGGCAACCATAGGTAACGATGCTTCCAGGAGTCCGGATGCTCGGTGGATGAAATCAGACAAATACCAATCGTGGTTTGTGGTCTCGCCCGATTTTTTGGCCTGAAAATAGATCTGGTCTTTGGTGAGACCGGTCAGGCTTGCAATGGATGCCACGCTTAGTTGAGGCTCACAGATGTGCATAAATTGAGAGCGATGCAATATCCAGTCGAGCATATGTATATATGCTTGCAGGGTTATTCCCGGGCTTTCATGCCCCATCAATCTTGCGAGTTCGTAGAGGTGTTTGGTGCCTTGATCCCCATTTGCCAGTAGACCTCGACGGAATGTCGTACAATTTTCCGGAGAGAACTCATCGAGGTGGAAAAATGGCATATCCTGCCAGCTGATATCATCACGCAACAGTTTTATGAGCGTCCAGTTGGCAAAAGAATGGCGGAAATGATGAAAACGCAGAGTTTTGTCACCGGTTACCTGGTGCATAGCCAGCCTGATGGAGGTGAACAGTTCGTGTTCGTGTGGCATCTGATGATTATCCAGAGTAAACAACAGGGTATCGGGTTTGTTGCTACCCGCTTCAATGATTCGCTGCTCACGCCAGTCGAGTAATGTTTGCAGCGAATCAGGGTCGAGAAGCACTTTAAGCGGAAGTTTCCGCACTCCTGCGCGGGACTTGGTTTTCCCGTAGCGGCTGTTGCGTATCAGGAGTATCGGATCGTGGCCGGGTTGCAAATCGCAGATCCTGAGGCGCAGGCATTCGCCTCGGCGCAGCCCACATTTAAAACCGAGCATAACCAGCAAACACTGAATGCGCCGGAGCCTCGACGGTTTTTCGTTGTTGCCGCTTATGACTTTCTGTATCCGATCGTATTCCGCCGGCGTGACTAGATTGGCGTCAACCCTAGTTTTCGGAGTAAAATCACTGGAGCATATGCCACTGAAGTCTACTGTTGGAGCACCATAGCGCATCTGCATAAAACCATGAAAACGGCGTAGGGACTCAGCGCAGCGCTGCGAAAATGCAACGGAAGTCGAGTCTTTGCGCTTGTTTATACCGGATACAGGGCAAAGCTCCACTGTTTGTTGGTACAATTCCTCGAGTTCGTGGCTGTCCATATCGGTGGGGTCGCTATCCAACCCCGCAGTAATATAATATTTACCGATATCTGACATATAGCTTAAGGCGCTGTTGGGGCGTAGAGAACATTTGTCACGCCCTGGATAGACCTTGATAGTTTCTGCCGGAATCGTGGTTATGAGCTCGATGCCCCATTGAGCAATGTAGTATAGAGGTGGATATATCTCGCCATTATGCTCAATCAAAAAATTGTTTACTTCACGGCGGAAAGCCGCTTTTATCTTTTTGTGTGATCCCAGTCTTTTTACTAGCTTTTTCCATAGCAGTATTTGCAGAGAAGTTATGTCTTTGTCGGAATTTTGGGCGTAAGTATGCGAAAAGGCAGGGATAAAATGTTCCTGAAGCTGATGGTCGCTAGTTGTTGTAATCTCCAGCGCTTTGCCTGAAATAATGCGCTTCCATGTTGCAATTGGCAAGGATGTGGCTGGGATCTTGCCCGCAGCATAATCTTGCAGTACGGGTAATAAATGCATGGAGAGTAGATTGCTGCACTGCTTTCGCATTTCTACGAGAGCAAAAAATAATGTTGGATCAAGGTAATCAAGATACTGACGTATACAGTCTCCCGGTGTGTGTATACTGCTTATCTCGCATATATCTTTTAGATGGACACGATGTAACCGCGCAATCAATCCCAGGGTGACAGGATCGGCAAACCACAGTTGCCTGCGATTTTCCCCATCATGAACGGGCACACAAAATAGATCCGATATTAATAGTTCTGATTCCGCTAGGTTATCCAAAAAATATCTCTGGTTTCGGGGCTTCAGCATACCTGCTAATGTCGCGCTTAATAAAATTTGCCCCACGCGTTGTTCCATGGCGGGTGGAGAATTTGCGAGAGCGGCGAGAAATGCTCGTTTTATTTTGCGCACTTGCGCTATTTCAAAGTTGCCAACGCGGAAGCGGTTTTTGGGTGGTCGGAGCGATACAGGCACTCCCGGTATATGTACATCCCAGTTCAAGTGTATGCGCCCGTACTCGAGGATACGGGCTAGAAATGTAGTGCACTGAGATATCTCTGCTACGCTGACTTTTTTGCTAAGCTCCATCAACAAAGCATCGACGCTGGATTTATCAAGTTTTACATTTGGCCTGGCGGCAGCTACCTCTGGATATTTATCTTGCAACAAATCAATAACTTTATGCCGCTGTTTGTGGATTCCTTCGGGCACATTATTATCGTTAAGATAATCGAACCATGGTGATATATCAGACATTTACATCTCCATAATTGCTTTTAGGCATGCCTTTTAACCCACCAATCACCTCAAATCCTAATTGATCAAGTAATGTAGGGATGTGGGCCGATAATTCTGTGCGAAACCGATGAGGGGAAAGCGAAGAATTGGTCCCCCACGGCTCTTGTCCAATAAACCAGTGACCCATATATGCATCAATGATCTCTTTTGGGCATTGGCGCGCCAGGAGCCATGAGCGGAGTAAATGACGGTTGGCGTTCCCAGGGAGGTAGATTGGTGTCGGGAGTGTCCCGAAATTGTGTAGGGACTTCGGTCTTACGCTTGCCGGGCGGCCATCCTGGCGTACAAACAGGATTTCCGTCTCGAGTTCGTTCGTGCGCGATATTGCTACGCGGTGAAAAAAATCAGGATCAAGTACGCTTATGCGCGCGAATAAAACCTTGATATGGGTTCTGTACGCGGCAAGTTGCTCAAGGCATATAGGTGCCAGCCAGGTTAAGCGGGT
>JBNGCY010000041.1:0-1266 GCA_049975505.1 Desulfuromonadaceae bacterium
ACGAAAAATTCTTTGGTGTCATGCGCGCGACCGCGGTAGAACAAATTTGCCGTGCTCCGCATCCTCCGAGGTTTTTTGGTAGTCGACCCGTATCAGACACAACCCTGCCGCCGGTGCAGTGATAACCTCGCGCGGGCGCTCGCCTCGGGCGAGCATCTGCTTCGCGGCATCGACATCGATCCTGCCTCTGCCCACCGCCACGAGGAGCCCGACAATTATACGCACCATGTTCTTCAGGAATCCGTCTCCACAGACATCCACCCGGATGCGGTCATGTCCCTCTTCAATGTGGATGGACTTCAGGGTACGCAGCGTGGTTTGTGCGGCACACGAGGATGAACGAAAGGCGCCGAAATCATGTCTGCCTTCAAGCAGGCGCGCAGCAGAGCGCATGCGCTCGAGGTCAAGTGGTTGACGCACATGCCAGGCATAGAGACGCTGCAGAGGAGAGCGTACCCGTCCTGTATAAATACTATAGCGGTAGAGTTTGCCTATGGCATCATAGCGGGCATGAAAATCCCCGGCTACATAACGGGCGCTTTTAACTGCTATATCTGCGGGCAGACATGCATTAACTCCCTCGCAGTAGGCTGATTCAGGCAGACTGGTTGAGGTGTCAAAATGTGCTTTCATTCCGAGGGCATGCACCCCGGCGTCGGTTCGTCCGGATGAATGGAGACGGACAGGGTGTTTAACTACCTGCGCCAGAGCTCGTTCAACTACAGCCTGTATTGTCTCACCGTGCGAATCCGGCTGTACCTGCCAGCCGCAGTAGGCGGTACCGTCGTATTCGATGGTTAAACAAATGCGCGCCATGGATCAGTGCCTTTTTAAATTATCCTGTAATATACATTTCCGCTATCTGAACCGCATTCAGAGCACTGCCCTTGCGCAGATTGTCAATCACCGACCACAGATTAACATAACCACCTTTCTCAACCCGGGTGACACATACCCCAATGCGCTCATCTTCAGGAGCAGTACAGGAACCACACAAGTCCATTTGCGCAGGTTCAATCAGCTTCAGACCAGAGCAGGTGCGCAGCAGATCCTCTACCTGCTGTTCAGCTATGTCAGTCCGGGTGCAGCATGCAAGGCTCAAGGCATTGGCATAAAAGACCGGAACCTGGATCATCTCGATCTGCAGTCCGATTTCATCACTGCCGAGAATGGCGCGCAAAGCCGTACCAAGATGTGAAGCTCCGGGAAAATTACGCCCCCCGGCGTTTACCGGAGCCATATTATATGCCAGCTGCACAGGCACAC
>JBNGCY010000041.1:1366-23032 GCA_049975505.1 Desulfuromonadaceae bacterium
CCGGCAAAGGCGCTTTCATCCACGGCCTGTACCGCTATTTCCGTATCAAGAAATTCCACACATTCAGCGATGGAGTTTTCGGAGGCAAATGCCAGCAGCTGTTTTACCGGAAATGCGCGCTCTTCGAGTTCTTTTATAACCTGAGAACCCACCTGTCCCGTGGCTCCCACAATAACAACATTGTATCCCATAGATATCCATCCGGCGGTCATAACGCACTGCGGGCCGACCACATGGCCGACCCGCACCTGTTTTTTTGCACGTTGTGGCGAACTATCCTATTTTTCAAGAAGAACCCGCACCATGCGGCGCAGTGGTTCTGCCGCTCCCCAGAGAAGCTGATCCCCACAGGTGAATGCAGACAGATACTCGGGTCCCATTTTCATTTTGCGCACCCGCCCCACCGGAATATCCAGACTGCCGGAAACCGCGGCCGGAGTAAGGCCGGCCAGGGTATCGGCTTTGGTATTGGGAATCAATTTAACCCAGTCGTTGTCTGAAGCTATCAACTGCTCCACCTCAGCAATGGGAATATCGCGCTTCAACTTAATGGTAAGCCCCTGGGCATGGCAGCGCATCGCGCCGATGCGGACACACACACCATCAATCGGTATCGGCTGTTGTGTACCCAGAATTTTATTGGTTTCGGCAAAGCCTTTCCACTCCTCACGACTCTGCCCGTCCTCTACTTCGCGATCGATCCAGGGCAGAACGCTGCCTGCCAGCGGATAACCGAATTCAGTCACCGGGAAACTGGAATCACGCAGGGTGGCAGTCACCTTACGGTCAATATCGAGAATAGCCGAGCCCGGATCTGCAAGCAGATCGGCAACGGAATCCTTCAGCACACCCATTTGCGCCAGAAGTTCGCGCATATTCGGGGCTCCGGCGCCTGAAGCGGCCTGATATGTCATGGATGAAACCCAGTCAACCGCATCAGCACGGAACAGGCCTCCGATAGCCATGAGCATAAGACTTACCGTGCAGTTGCCACCGATAAAATCCCTGCATCCGTTATTCAGAGCCTTGTCGATTACTGTTCTGTTTACCGGATCAAGGATAATAACCGCATCGGGATCCATGCGCAGCGAACTGGCGGCGTCAATCCAGTAGCCGTTCCAACCACTTTGGCGCAATCTGGGATGCACATCTTTGGTGTAGTCACCCCCCTGACAGGTGACAACCACATCCATCTCTTTAAGAGTATCTATATCTGAAGCATCCTGGAGGGTGCCAGCTCCAAAGGGGGCCGCGCCTCCCGCCTGAGAGGTTGAGAAAAAAACCGGCTCCAGTAACGCCAGATCGTTTTCTTCCTGCATCCGCTGCATCAGAACGGATCCAACCATACCTCGCCAGCCAACAAATCCTACTTTCATAAGCGTATCCTCTATCAGTCTGTTGAAGTTAAAAGGAAGCCCGGCAGCAGCAGACCGCTACAGGTCTTCAGCCAAACGATGCTTCAGATGTTCAGCAATCTCCGGAGATCATGCTCTCAGAGCATTGACGATGGCATCGCCCATCTGCGCCGTATTTACTTTGGTCTCGCGCTCGGTACCCTGATGAATATCACCGGTACGCAACCCCTGATTCAGAACATCTTCGACCGCCTGTTCCACTGCATCTGCAGCATCCTGCATATTGAATGAATACCGCAGCATCATCGCAGCGGAAAGTATCTGTGCGATGGGATTGGCTATCCCCTGCCCGGCAATATCCGGTGCACTTCCGCCGGACGGCTCATACATGCCGAAACTGCCCTCCGCCAGGGATGCAGACGGGAGCATCCCCAGCGAGCCGGTAAGCATTGCGGCTTCGTCGGAAATGATATCCCCAAACATATTGCCGCACAACATTACATCGAACTGCTTGGGCCAGCGCACCAGCTGCATGGCGGCATTGTCCACATACATGTGGCTCAATTCCACATCGGGATAGTCTTTTGCCACCCGCGCAACGACTTCGCGCCAGAGCACAGAGGTGGAGAGAACATTGGCTTTGTCGATACTGCACACCTTATTGCCGCGCTTTCTCGCTACATCAAAAGCCACTCTGGTGATGCGCTCGATCTCCGGTTCGGTGTAGAGCATGGTATCGTAACCGCGGCGCACTCCATCCTTCTCATCCACTCCTTTGGGTTCTGAAAAGTAGATGCCTCCGGTGAGCTCGCGTACCACGAGGATATTGAAGCCCCCTTCGATTACCGATTCCTTAAGGGTAGAACTGCCGGTCAGCGCAGGAAAGATAATCGCCGGACGCAGATTGCAAAACAGGCCGAAGATCTTACGCAGCGGCAGCAGGGCTCCGCGTTCGGGCTGCTCATCGGGCGGGAGAGATTCCCACTTCGGGCCGCCGACACTGCCGAACAGGATAGCGTCAGAACCTTTACAGATATCCACGGTAGTCTGCGGCAGGGCCTTACCCTCATTGTCGATACCTGCTCCACCCACATTAGCATGTGTATAGTTAAAATCAGCACCGAATCTGGCCGCCACAGCGTCCAGCACTTTAAGCGCCTCAGTCATCACCTCCGGACCTATCCCATCCCCGGGAAGAACAGCTACATTCCATGATTTATCAGCCACGTTTATTCTCCTGATCAGTAAATTAAAAGCAATGTGCAAACCAGGCTATACACCGGCTGCAATGCGGATTAAATAGTGTTTCGCTGTCGGATAAAAGTCAAATGTTTTCAGCTTCGGCACCCGGCCTCAATGCATACCTGTGCCATAAATGACACGACAGCTGCGTCAGAAAAGGCACAGCTGTCGTGTCAGAGCATCTATTTGTGATCAATTCATCCGGCGGGATGATCCTCAATAGCGCGCATCCGCAAATTCAACCCAGCCCCCGGCTTTAACCAGAGCTTTATCGAATTCGGATATCTCAAAAGGAAATTCGCTCTGCTGCCCTTCAACAGTGGCGCGAATAATCTGGGCATCGACATCCACATCAATATTGACTGTACCCTGTTTGCTCAAGGAAAACAGGGCATCGATATCCTGCACCGGAAGTTCTATAGCCAGCATCCCGCCATTAAACATATTCTGGCGAAAGATACGCGCATAGCTCTGGGCTATGATGGTATGCACCCCGTTCACCTCGAACACCCACGGGGCATGTTCACGCGAAGAGCCGCAGCCGAAATTCTCGCGCGTTACTATGGCACGCGCATTCTTGAGCTCGTCGCCGTTGGGGTCAAAACCTTCGAGCTTCAAATCTTCAAGCATGTAGGGTTGCAGCGCTTCCTTGGTCACTTCAGTAAGGTACTTTGCCGGAATAATCTCATCGGTATTTATATCGCTGCGATCGAGAAAAATTGCCGGTCCTTTGAAAATTTTTTCCATAATTCCATCCATAAACGTAGGTTGCATCGCTCCGAAACTGCAAAAAAAGTCCGGATTACAGAGTGCGAGCGTCGGTTATTACTCCGGTAATGGCGCTTGCTGCCGCAGTCGCAGGGCTCATGAGATGAACCATACCACCTTTGCCCATGCGTCCGTTGAAGTTCCGGTTACTTGTAGAGGCGCATACCTCTCCCGGTGCCAGAACCCCGTTACTCATCCCCAGACAGGCCCCGCAGGTGGGATTGGTGACACAAAAACCGGACTGCATGAATATCTGGATAATGCCCTCATCCAGCGCCTGACGAAATATTTTGGGCGTCGCCGGTGAAACCACACCGCGAACTGAATCAGCAATGGTACGTCCATCCAGGATTTTTGCCGCCACCCGCAGGTCTTCGATACGTCCGTTGGTACAGGTTCCTATGTATACCTGATCCACCCTGGTTCCCGCCATTTCGTCTACCGGTTTGACACAGTCGGGCTTATAGTCATAGCTGACCTGGGGTTCGAGATCTGAAAGGTCGAAATCCAGAATCTGCTTATACTCGGCATCCGGATCAGAATGCCACTGTCTGAAATCTTCCAGTGCGGCTTCCTTGCTGGCATACTCATCCTGAATAAAGGGCCAGAGATAGTCCGCTGTCACCTCGTCCGGCATGCATATTCCGCAGGTCCCTCCTGCTTCAATAGCCATGTTACACAGCGTCATACGTGCTTCCATGCTCATCTGATCCACTATCGGGCCGGCAAACTCAAGAACTGCATCGGTAGCACCATTTACCCCGAGTTTACCGATTATAAACAGAATGACATCCTTGGAATACACCCCCGGCTTGAGTTCGCCGCGCAGATTAACCCGGATTGTAGCCGGATGACGAAACGCGCACACACCTTTGAGGATGCCGACTTCGAGATCGGTCGTTCCGACTCCGGCGGCAAACGCGCCGAATGCACCATGGGTGCAGGTGTGACTGTCGCCCATGATCACGGTAAATCCGGGGCGGATATATCCTTTTTCGGGGAAAAGGGCATGGCACACCCCGTTTCGCCCCACATCAAAGAAATCCTCCAACTCATGGCGCCGCGCCCATTCACGGATCATCTTCGCCTGCACAGCGGTTTTGGTATCCTTTGAAGGGGTTACATGATCAATTACCGCCTTGATTTTGCTTTTATCAAAAACCCGATCCTTGCCGCGCCATTCCAGATCCGCAATGGCTACGGGGGTGGTTATTTCATGACATAACACACGATCGAGATTGAGCACCTTGGTACCCTCAAACGGCTCATCGCGCAAATGTGAGGCAAATATTTTATCTGCGATTGTCCTGCCCATATTCTCTCCTGCCTTTACTTGAACACGTTAACAATCCGGACATACAATCCGGACAAACACAAGGCAGGACGCAAGTTCAAACAACTGCGCCCTGCCCCACCGTGATGTTACTATAACCAAAAACACCGCCTAAATACATCCAGAACTGCACTGAGCCAGGATTTGCGCCTGCTACACGTTCACCTCGGTACGCTTACGGATCGAAACGATCTTGTTCAGGGCGTTGATATATGCTTTGGCTGCAGCCACAATAATATCGGAGTGCGCCCCCTGACCCAACTGTTCGCGTCCGTCTTTCTCGAGACGCACCGTGCACTCACCCTGAGCATCCGTCCCGCCGGTAATTGCCCCGACAGAGAAGTGGAGCAGATGTGCATCGGTACCGGTGAGAGCCTTTATGGCTTTGAAGGTCGCATCCACGGGGCCATCGCCCATTTCAGCATGCTTAACCACTTCACCGTCAACTTCCATCTGCACCGTAGCGGTAGGAGCCGCAAAGGAGCCGGATGAAACACTGATCTGCAGAAGCTTATAACACTCGGGCACGCGAATGATTTCATCGGCAATTATGGCATCGAGATCTTCGTCGAAAATCTCTTTTTTGACATCCGCAAGATCCTTGAAGCGTACAAAGGCTTTCTGAATATCTTCGGCAGAGAGATTGTAGCCCAGATCCTGGAGGCGCATGGTAAACGCATGGCGCCCGGAGTGTTTGCCCAGAACCAATTTGTTCTGATTCAATCCGATGGATTCCGGAGTCATTATCTCGTAGGTGGATTTATCCATCAATACCCCGTGCTGATGAATCCCGGCCTCATGGGCAAAGGCATTGGCACCGACAATGGCTTTATTCGCCTGCACCTGCAGCCCGGTAACCGTTGTAAGGAGACGGCTCGTGGCATAGATATGCTCGGTGACCACGTCTGTGGTATAGGGAAGGATATCCTGGCGGGTACGCAGGGTCATCACCACCTCTTCAAGGGAACAATTACCCGCACGTTCACCGATACCGTTGATGGTACATTCCACCTGCCCGGCTCCGGCCTGGACCGCGGCGAGGGAGTTGGCAACCGCGAGACCGAGATCGTTATGACAGTGGACAGAGATGACCGCATCATCGATATTGGGAACATTGTTCTTCAAATACGAAATAATATCGTAATACTCAGAAGGGATGGTATAGCCCACCGTATCAGGGATATTTACTATTTTAGCTCCTGCCTCAATAACCGCCTCAATAACGCGGGCGAGAAACGGCAATCTGGTGCGCACCGCATCCTCGGCGGAAAACTCGACGTTCTGCGTATATCCAACCGCACGCTTCACCGCTTTCACAGCAGCATCGACCACTTCATCTTCCGTCATTTTGAGTTTGTACTTCATATGGATATCGCTGGTAGCGATAAAGGTGTGGATACGCCCGCGGTCACCGGCATACTGCAGCGCTTCCCAGGCGCGATCGATATCCGCATCACTTGCACGCGCAAGACCGGATATCTGCGGCCCTTTAATCGTCTGGGCAATGCGTTTAACCGCTTCAAAGTCGCCCTGAGAGGCAATAGGAAACCCGGCCTCCATCACATCAACATTCATTTTTTCCAGTTGGGCTGCAATACGCAATTTTTCGTCAATGGTCATACTTGCGCCCGGTGATTGTTCTCCGTCACGCAAGGTGGTGTCGAATATTATGATTTTTTTTCTGTCGCTCATTTTAATTCTCCTGATGTTACTGCACCCGCCACAGCGCAGGGCGGCTTATGAAATACGCACTTTTCACTCTAACACACAGCTTTCCAAGTTCCAGGTCACTTAGGTCCGATTCCACATAACCACCCCCTTTCTCAGGAATTTACGGACCGGATTTTATACCTCCGGCTCCAAACAAAAAAGCTCCCACCTCTGTATAAATCATACAGGGGCGAGAGCTTATGCTTCGCGGTACCACCCTGATTCCGCCCTCATTTCAATAAGGACGCTCATTGCGCCGGTTACGTCGGCGTTACGGCAGCGACTGGTCCCCTGTGCACAGACGAGGGAAGTTCATCACCACGGCTCCGAGGCGAGTTCAATGCTGCTCTGTTACGGCTCACACCGTCCGCCGCTTCTCTCGACAGAACATCGACATCTACTACTCCTCTTCACAGCCTTTGCTTTTATATGAATCTGCCTCTTTTCACGCCCCCCGTCAAGCCTTTTAGTCGAAAGCTCTTCGGAGTAAGGTGTTTTTTAACTATCCACAAACCGTGTTCTGAATGACTAAACTTCCGCCTTGCCTTTACGGTACTTACGCAGTTGCGTCATCCCGGCAATAACCGGGGTAAACAGGGTGTATATGAGGCACATAATAAAGATCATCACCTCGGGACGCGCCACAATGATCAACACGATAAACACTGCAAGAACCAGATTCCAGAACGGACGACGCCTGAACAGGGCCGGATCCTTAAACGAATAGAAGGTGATATTACTCACCATCAGAAATGCAAGTGCATATATCAGCACCACCACGGACACCATGCGGATAGTACCAGCGCCGCCGAGATAGTAGAAAAGGAGGACACAGGATGCCACTGTACATGCTGCCGCAGGGATAGGCAGCCCGATAAAATGTTTCGACTCCACGGTATTGGCCTGCACATTGAAACGTGCAAGACGCAGGGCACCGCATACCACATACAAAAATGCAGCCAACCAGCCAAAACGTCCGAACGGTTCCAGCGCCCAGGAGTACATGAGAATTCCCGGCGCGACTCCGAATGCAACAAGATCCGAAAGGGAATCGTATTCCACCCCGAAGCGACTGGTCGTGCCGGTCAGACGCGCCACCTTGCCATCGAGGACATCAAACACCGCAGATACCAGGATGAACCAAGCTGCGATATGGAATGACTCCTGAATACTGGCGATAATGCCGTAAAATCCGGCAAACAGTCCCCCCGTAGTTATCAGATTCGGGAGGATATACACCCCTTTACGCAAGTTACCCCGCTTTTCGTCTACCTCTTCAATCATCCCAACCTGCTTAAAACAGTTTCGCCACCGACACAGCGATCACCCAGACTTACCTGTAGTTGTGCTTCTGCCGGCATATACACATCCACACGTGAACCAAAACGGATCAGTCCATAGCGCTGCCCGCGTTCTAGCATATCCCCTATCACCGGATAGGTGACTATGCGTCGCGCTATCAGCCCCGCAATCTGAACCACGAGAAAACGGCGCTTATGACGATCCTCTATCACCATGCCGGCTTGCTCATTCTCACTACTGGCTTTATCAAGGGATGCGTTCATAAAACTTCCCTTGGTGTAGAACTGATCCACTACCGTTCCTGAAACCGGAACCCGGTTTATATGTACATCAAATACCGACATGAAGATGCTGACCTTGTACACCTCTCCATGCAAAAACCTGTCTTCACTTACTTTACCGACATACACCACCTTTCCGTCCGCCGGAGATATCACCAGATCATCCCCCTGGGGAACGGTGCGATCGGGATTGCGGAAAAAGTAGACGCTGAACAACGTCAGAAATAAAAAGAGCAGAGCGGCAATGCTCCAATCGAGCAGAGCAAATACCAGCGTTATAAACGCGAATAGTGCAATAAAGGGATATCCCTCAACTGCAACGGGCTGATTGTAATTGCGCATATATTCTTCCATCCTGTGCTGTTTGTGGCGTAGAACTCAGTTAAAAACACAGTCAATATACACCATCGGGCGGAGTACAGCAAAATTTTTAGCGCTACAAGACTTTAAACCGGCACGGACCCCTGCTTACGCGCAGTAGACCGGTGTTATCCGCGTATTCATAATATCTGCAGAGCTTCAGTCCTCGTTGCGCCATGCTTTCGGCCCGCGTCCAAGCACTATCGGGCCGGAGCGCACAATCTCTTTAAGCCCCAGAGGACGCAGGAGCTCGATCATCGCATCTATCTTCCCCGGCGCACCGGTGACCTCTATGGAATACGAGCGGGGAGTGACATCCACCACCTTGGCGCGGAAAATATCCACTATACGCAGAATTTCTGCCCGCGTCTGCATGTCTGCTGAGATCTTTATCATCGCCATCTCCCGCTCTACGAACGGCTGATCGGTAAAGTCGATCACCTTGATAACATCGATCAGCTTATTTAGCTGTTTGGTTATCTGCTCCAGGATCCGGTCATCTCCACTCGTGACAATGGTCATACGCGATATGGTTTCATCCAGGGTCGGGGCTACGGAAAGACTCTCTATATTGAATCCACGCCCGGAAAAAAGTCCGGAAACGCGCGGCAATACGCCGAATTCGTTTTCCACCAGAATTGAAATTGTATGTTTCATGCTAAAGCTCCCAGCTTAATTTAACCTGCTCTTTGGCGTTTCATATGTATTTACAATGGCACCCGAAAAGCGCGCATCCGGCCTCATGATGCGAGCACCATCTCGTTCAGCCCTGCTCCCGCCGGCACCATGGGAAGAACATTCTCCTCGCGCGCCACCTTGAATTCCATAATAACCGGGCCGGGTGTTTCCAGCCCCTGGCGCAGAACCTTCTCCACATCTTCAGGTTTGGTGGCTCTGAACCCTTCAGCACCATAGGCCTGAGCCAACTTGATGAAATCAATAGGCAATTCCATACAGGTCTGGCTGTAACGCTTATCAAAGAAGAGTTGCTGCCACTGGCGCACCATCCCCAGGAAATTATTGTTGAGAATTACGATTTTTACCGGAAGGCGATACTGCACCAGGGTGGCAAGCTCCTGCGAATTCATCTGGAACGAACCGTCACCGGAGATATCGATAACCTGCCGCTTCGGAAATGCCGCCTGAGCACCAAGGGCGGCTGGCAGGCCGAAACCCATGGTTCCCAAGCCACCGGAAGTTATAAATGTGCGCGGCATGGAGAAATTGTAGAACTGCGCTGTCCACATCTGGTGCTGTCCGACCTCGGTGGTGATTATCGCATCATCATCCGCAAGTTCACACAGTTTTTCGATCACGTACTGCGGCTTGATCGTAGTCTTGGTGTTTTTATACGTCATCGGGTGCTGTTCTTTCCATTCATTCACCTGATCACGCCAAGGCTGTGTCGCTGCCACAGCCTCTTCGAGTTCTGCACTCTTTTTCTTCAGCCCTTTAACCAGTGCCGGCAGAACTTTGGGCAGAACTCCGACTACCGGCAGATCCACACGCACATTCTTTTTAATTGAGGTGGGATCGACATCCACGTGGATGATTTTGGCGTTTGGTGCAAAGGTTGCGATCTTCCCGGTCACACGGTCATCGAAGCGGGCGCCAAGGGCTATAAGCAGATCGGAATTGGTCACTGCCATATTGGCATAGAAGGTTCCGTGCATCCCCAGCATCCCCAGTGAAAGAGGGTGGTTTTTGGGAAAGCCCGACATCCCCATCAGGGTCGTCGTCACCGGAGCCTGAATTATCTCTGCCAGGACAAGCAGATCTTTGTCCACATCTGACAGGGTCGCACCACCCCCTACATAGAGTACGGGCTTACGTGCTTCAAGCATCATCTCCACCGCCTTATCGAGCTGGCGTGGATTCGGGGTTATAGTCGGTTTGTATCCGCGCAGTTCAACTTTGTCCGGATAAGAAAAGCTGGTGCTTGCAACCTGGATATCCTTGGGAAGATCAATCAGAACAGGTCCCGGACGGCCGGTACGCGCAATATAAAAAGCCTGTTTTACAATGCGTGCCAGATCGTTAATATCGCGCACCAGATAGTTATGCTTGGTTACCGGACGGGTAATCCCGACCATATCGGCCTCCTGGAAAGCATCGTTGCCAATCAGAGGGGTGGGCACTTGTCCGGTGATTACCACCATGGGGATAGAATCCATATATGCTGTGGCGATCCCGGTTATGGTGTTGGTAGCTCCCGGTCCACTGGTTGCGATAGCCACACCTACATTGCCGGTGGAACGCGCATAGGCATCCGCAGCATGTACTGCCGCCTGTTCGTGACGCGTGAGAATATGATTGATGGGTGAATCCATCAGATCATCGTACAGATTGATGACGGTACCGCCGGGATAACCAAAAATGGTTTCAACCCCTTCGAGCCGTAAGCATTCCAGCAATATCTGGGATCCTGTCTTCTTCACTGCTTCACCTCCTGTAAATCTGTCAGATATGGGTTATCTCTGTTGCCTGTAGAATTTAATTTAACAATCTTTCGAATCTTTAACGTGCCTGCACCTGGGCGACATCGCGTACCGCACCTTTGGCGGCACTTGTTGTCGTTGCGGCATATGCCTGCAGGGCTTTGCTGACCTCGCGCCTGCGTTCCAGTGGAAGCCATGCCTGGGCACCGCGCTGCTGCATGCGGGTACGGCGCTCCTCCAGTTCCTGTGCTTCGATGCGGATATTTATGCTGCGCGCGGGGATGTCGATTTCCACAACATCTCCGGGTTCGAGTAGAGCTATGGGACCCTGCTCCGCAGCTTCGGGTGAAACATGTCCGATGGACAGGCCGGATGTACCGCCGGAGAAACGCCCATCAGTTACCAGGGCACATACTTTCCCCAGCCCCTTGGATTTCAGATAACTGGTGGGGTAGAGCATCTCCTGCATTCCCGGCCCCCCCTTGGGGCCTTCATAGCGGATGATAACGATATCACCTGCCGCCACATCGCCGCCTAAGATAGCTTCAATGGATTCTTCCTGACTTTCGTAGATCTTCACAGGACCGGAAAAGGTCAGGATGGATTCATCCACCCCTGCGGTTTTGACTATACAACCGTCCGGGGCAAGGTTTCCATACAGAACGGCGAGTCCGCCATCTTTGCTGTATGCATGCTCTATCGCCCGGATACAGCCGTTCTCACGATCCAGGTCTGCTTCGGGCCAGCGTTCGTCCTGACTGAACGGGATAAGGTTGCGTTTTCTCCCCGGAGCTGCAAGGTACATATGCTTTACCCGGGCGGAATCAGTGCGGCGCAAATCCCAGGCGTCGATGGCCTCCCCCATGCTGGCGGCATGAACCGTCGGGACATCTCGTTTTATCAATCCGGCCCGATCCAGTTCACCCAGAATGGCAAATATTCCTCCGGCGCGATGGACATCCTCTATATGGTAGTGCTGCACTGCTGGAGCCACCTTGCACAGATTCGGAGTCTGGCGCGACAGGGTATTAATATGTTCCATGGTGAAATCAACTTCGGCCTCCCGCGCCACGGCAAGGAGATGAAGAACCGTATTGGTCGAACCGCCCATGGCAATGTCGAGACGCATGGCGTTCTCAAACGCGTCCAGAGTCGCAATTGAGCGCGGAAGAACCGTCGGATCATCGTTTTCGTACCAGCGCCTCACCAAGGTAACAATCTCCTGACCGGCACGTATAAACAGATTTTTGCGCTCGGCATGGGTTGCGAGCAGGGTACCATTGCCCGGATAGCTCATCCCCAGCGCTTCCGTGAGGCAATTCATGGAATTGGCGGTAAACATCCCAGAACACGAGCCACAGGTGGGACAGGAATGCTCTTCATACTGATCCACCTCGGCATCGGTGACATTTGAATCTGCTGCCGCCACCATGGCGTCGACCAGATCCAGAGCAGCATCCTTATCACCTATACGGCTGTGTCCCGCTTCCATGGGGCCGCCGGTTACAAAGATGGTGGGTATATTCAGGCGCATGGAGGCCATAAGCATCCCGGGGGTCACTTTGTCGCAATTGGATATGCATACCATGGCATCGACACAGTGGGCATTGATCATGTACTCGACCGTATCTGCAATCAGTTCACGTGACGGCAGGCTGTAAAGCATGCCGCCGTGTCCCATGGCAATGCCGTCACAAATAGCAATGGTATTGAATTCTTTGGCTATGCCTCCATGATTTTCAATCTCGTGGGCAACCAACTGACCCAGATCCTTGAGGTGCACATGTCCGGGAACGAACTGGGTAAACGAATTTACCACCGCTATGATCGGTTTGCCGAAATCCTTTTTTTTCACCCCGGTAGCCTGCCACAGAGCCTTGGCTCCGGCCATGTTTCTTCCTGACACAGATGTAGCTGATCGATATTTACCCATTTCCCCTCACCGTATTTACTATGTTGAATTAAGCTTCTGTAGAGATGACCCGTATCACTTTTTATTCTAAGCTGCTTGAACAGATGCCTCTGGAGTTTGATACCGAAAGACGGGAGTTCAATATAGCGGAAAAAGCGCCAAAGTACAAAAAGGGTTTGGGAAATCCCAAACCCTTTTCACCCGGTCAGCCAAATTTTGCTTTGATCTTTTTATTATTGACTTCTGGCCTGAGCCAGAATCTGATTCATCTCATCCTTACCCGCAAGTTTGAGTTTCTGGATTTTTTTTCGTTCCACCTCGTCATCCGCAGAAAGATAGTTACTATCTTCGTAATTTTTCAATTGTTTTTCGTATATCTGATGCTGTTCATACAGCATACGAAAATGCGGATTCTCTGCTGCTAATTGAGTTATATCTTCCTGGCTAATATCCATCTAGACACCTCCCGCGTTAGAGTAACCCAAACAAGCATTGAGCATTGTGTTAATCTACAGATTACCCAAGGGGCCGGTATATTGTCAACTGCGATGATGCACTTAACTAACATTGTTTTAGCCCGGCATCAGTCGGTTCTGGGTGCATATATTGGGTTCATCACTGTTTTTTTCTGCTGCGCTGAAGTTCGGCATCGGAAGGGCGCACATACACGGCCTCAACCGCATGTGCAGCTACCGCCGGGAACAGCCCGGGCCAGCGCAAGAGCAATTGAGCCGCGCCTGCAGCGCCGGGCAGATCAGATGCCGCACCGCCGAAATACAATTCTGCCTTACATTCGCGCTGAAACAGCTCACGATACAGTAGGGCTCCATGCCCAATCAGGACCACTGCTTCAGAAGCATGCAGCGTATTGATGCGCTCACACACTGCCACGGGGGGAAGGACAAACATCTGCTCTAGGGAAGGTCCCTGCTCACCCCATAAAACCTGCGCTCCATAAAGTTCTCTTTTGCGCGCATCAAGCAGACAGTATTGGGCACAGGGAGACCTGCCGTACATAAATCCCATCACCAGCAGGGAGGATACCTGAAAGACGGGCACTCCCAGGCCTTGCGCCAGTCCCTGCGCGCTGGCAAGCCCTACCCTCAGACCGGTAAACGATCCGGGCCCGTTCACTACGCAGATCGCGGTTATATCCGCACAGGTAACTGCGCATTCCTGCAGGAGCAAGTGAATATGGCGCAACATATAGTCAGAATGGGGTCGTTGCTTTACTTCGAGACAGATTTCGCCCATCACTGCGCTCTCGTCCACCAGCGCTACACTCCCCCGTGGTGTCGAAGTATCAATGCTTAAAAGCAGCTGCTTCATGTATCCCTCAAGAGAACTGTTCCGAGGCGTCACTGCAGAAACAGACGCACCAGATCGTTATAAAATGCCAGCAGCATCAGGAGCAGCAACAGCCCCAGTCCTGCCTGCTGGGCAATTTCGCGCGCCCGCAGCGACAGGGGGCGGCGGAACACAAGTTCATACATAAAGAAAATCAGATGTCCGCCATCGAGAACCGGTACAGGCAGGAGATTGAGAATACCAAGCTGAATACTGATAAATGCCAGCACCGTGAGAATAGTACTTAAATCGGTCTGGGCCGCCTGCCCTGCAATCTGCATGACAGTGATGGGGCCGCCGATATTGTCGGTGGTAACATCTCCGGCGACCATCTTGCGGATAAATGTCACCGTCAGGGACACCAGTTCCTTGGTACGTTCATATCCGGCCTTTATCGATCCTCCGACAGAATAGCTCTGCTGTACGCTCTGCTGCAGGGGTGTTATCCCCACCAGCCACATCTCACGCTGCGCATCGCGCCTGGGGCTGATTTCAAACGCAAGCGATGTACCGTCGCGTTCCACTATAAATGTGGTTTCTGCCCCTTCGAGTTCCTGAATCACATTGTGGAGGTCATACCAGGATTCAATCTTCTTGTTCCCGATACTGATTATCTCATCACCCACTTCCATACCTGCTGCAGCGGCAGGCATCTGGGCATTAAGAGAGCCGATTACCGGAGGCTGAGGGGGAAGTATCCCCAGGGACTGCAGCCCTTCGAGGCTGTTGTTATCCGCATCGATATTAAGGTTAAGCTTTTTGTCCTTGCGCTGAACTTCAAAAACCAGCTCATCTCCGGCTGCGGGGATCAAAGCCTTATTAGCATCGTTCCAACTCGGCACCTCTCTTCCATTCAAGCCGACAATGCAGTCTCCAGCTCGAAATCCGGCGTTGGCCGCATCTGAACCCTCCACCACATAACCAACACAAGGCTTTTCCTCCAGGTATGCAGGAATGTTGACACCGATAAAATACGCCCAGGGGAGGAGAAACAGGGGAAGGAGCAGATTCATCAAAGGCCCGGCCGCCACAATAGCCATGCGTTGCCCGACGGGTTTATGCGCAAAACTGCGCGCGCGCTCCTCCGCGGTGAGCTCGCGCTCTTCTCCTTCGGCACCGCTGCCTTCACCGAGCATCTGCACATATCCTCCCAAGGGGATAAGGCTGATCTGATATTCTGTTTCCCCCCATGTGCGTCCGACCAATTTGGGCCCGAAACCGAGGGAAAAGCGCAGAACCTTGACCCCTGTGAATTTAGCAACAGCAAAGTGTCCGAGCTCGTGCACAAACACCAGCACACCCAGCATCAGGATGCCGGCAAAAATGGTAGTCATTTCATACTCCGCTTGAATTTGGATGTCTGAATCAGTCTGACAGCTATTCCCCGCGCTACGGTATCAAGGTGCAGAACATCGTCCAGGGTGTGAATACTCTGAGACGGAACCTGATCCAGCACTGCAAGAATCAGACGCGGGATATCCATAAATCCGATGTGCTCGTGTAAAAAAGCATCCACAGCAATTTCATTTGCCGCATTCATTACCACCGGGGCACCGCCTCCGCTCCGCATCGCCTGATATGCCAGATACAGACATGGGAAACGTTCATGATCAGGGGGATAAAAAGTAAGCCCGGATAATCGGCACAGATCCAAAGGCTCCATCTCAAGGGGGAGACGTTCGGGCCAGGCCAGAGCATACGCGATAGGTGTCTTCATATCGGGAACACCCAATTGTGCAAGCACTGCACCATCGATATACTCGACCATGGAATGCACAATACTCTGAGGATGGATATGCACGGCAATATCCTCAACCGAAATCCCAAACAACCAGGCTGCTTCAATGACCTCGAGGCCTTTATTCATCATGGTGGCGGAATCAACACTTATTTTGCGCCCCATATCCCAGTTGGGATGGGCAAGTGCTTCGTGCGGAGTGGCACTGTGCAACTGCTCTTTGCTCCGGTTCCAGAGCGAACCTCCTGAAGCGGTAAGGATAATGCGCCGGATATCCTCGTTGCGCTGCCCGGCCATTGCCTGAAAAACTGCGGAATGTTCGCTGTCAACCGGGAGCAGACGCACCCCGTTTTCTTTGACCGCGCGCATCACCAGTTCGCCGGCAGCTACAAGCACCTCTTTGTTGGCAAGGGCGATATCCTTCCCGGCCTCAATGGCCGCCAGAGTCGGCACCAGACCCGCAGCTCCCACTATGGCGGAAACCACCATATGCACATCGGCACATACGGCACAGCTTCGCGCCCCGGCAACGCCATGCAGCACCTCCACCCCGGTATCCGCAACGCGCTGGCGCAGCAGGTGGGCAGCTTCAGGGTTTTCTACCGATACGATCCGGGGATTGAACTCGCGAATCTGCGCTTCCAATGCATCTATGTTCTTCCCCGCTGCAAGGGCAACGACTGTATAACGCTGAGGGTAGGCACGGATGATTTCCAGGGTGCTGATACCGATTGAACCGGTTGAGCCCAGCACTGCAATACGTTTGGGTTTCATTAAAGCACCAGCTTCACGTACATGTATGCAATGGGGAAAGCAAACAACAGGCTGTCAAGACGGTCGAGCATGCCGCCATGGCCCGGGAACAGCTGACCGGAGTCCTTTATACACGCGCAGCGTTTAAGCAATGATTCAAACAGATCGCCCAACTGGGCAAACACACCAATAACAAGAGCGAACCCGACAGCCTGAAACAAAGATATCCCGGATAGGTATGTAAGCTGCGACAGAACGGCGGCGAGCACGGCACCGCACACTCCCCCCACTGCGCCTTCGATACTTTTTTTAGGACTGACCACCGGATACAGTCGATGTCTGCCCCAACGCGTTCCGGCAAAATACGCACAGGAATCGCAAACCATCGTCATCAGCAGCACCAGAAATACGAGCTTGTGCCCGTCCGGAAGCGCGTGGAGGAGGACAGTATAGCTGAACAACAAAGGAACGTAGACCCAGATAAAAAGTACAACAGAGATATCGTTTACTACCAGAGCGATGTCCTGAAAGCAAAACAGGTAATACAACCCTGCGCACAAAAATGCCACCGTGAAGACTGGGGCGAAATATTCTGTTCCCCAGCACATGGTGGAGTAGATTCCCGCTGCACCAACCAGCACCACCGCCTTCAGAACGGCATCAGCCTCAGGGCGGAGAATGTGCAGGGTCTCAAGCACCGCCAGAATCACAACCGCGAGGGTCACAGCAAAAAAAATACCCGTGCCCGCACACAGGGTTAGTACCACTACCAGCGGCAAGGCGATTAAAGCTGTTATAATTCTATCTCTAAGCACAACATCCCTTTACTATGTGTTTGATTACTGGGGGAATATATCGTTACTTACGCGCCCGAAACGTCGGCAGCGCTTCTGATATTCAAGCAAAACTTCTTCAAGGTGCTCAGCGCTGAACTCGGGCCAGAAACAGGGACAAAAGAACAGTTCGGTGTAGGCTATCTGCCAGAGGAGAAAATTACTGACGCGCTGTTCGCCGCTGGTGCGGATAAGAATATCCGGATCAGGCAGTGCTGCCGTATCCAGGCGGGACGAAACAAGATGTTCATCAATAGCTTCCGGGTCAACCCGTCCTTCTAGAGCCTCAGTGCAAATGTGGCGCATCGCACGTACAATTTCATCGCGCGCGCCATACGAAAGCGCAAGGGTAAGAGTCATACCGGTGTTGTTTGCCGTCTGAAGGACTTTAGTTTTCAGCTTTGCGGTTAAATTCGAAGGCAGGCGGGTAAGATCACCGATGACATTCAGGCGGATGTTGTTATCGTGCAACAGTGAAATTTCGTTCTCAAGATAGGTATCCAGCAGTCCCATCAATGCCTGCACTTCATCATCGGGACGCTGCCAGTTTTCTGAACTGAATGCATACAGGGTCAGATATCTGATCTGCAGACGGGAACAATCCCGCACCACACGCCGCACCGTATTGACCCCTTCCTGATGTCCGGCAATGCGCGGCAGCCCGTTCTGGCGCGCCCAGCGTCCATTACCATCCATGATAATGGCTATGTGTTCGGGTATCTCCATAGTAATTTTCCGCATATCCATGGGAGTGAGTATGTCAGGAAGCAGATGAATCTAAGCTTTTAACATGTTCACACTTAAAGGAGCAAGCCTTCAACCCACGCGCCCTGCCGGGCGCACAATAACAAAGAGGGGCATTCAGCCCCTCTTCTCAGTATAACAGGAATATGTGATGAAAGGCTAAACCTCCATAAGCTCTTCTTCCTTTGCCGCAAAAACTTCTTCAACCTTTTTCACATATTTGTCGGTCAGATCCTGAATCTGCTTTTCTCCGCGCTTCAGATCATCTTCGGTGATCTCTTTTTCCTTCTCAAGCTTTTTCAGCGCCGCGTTTGCTTCCTGTCGTGCTGCCCGGATACTGATACGTGCGTCTTCGGTCTTGCCCTTGATCTGCTTTACCATCTCCTTGCGCCGTTCTTCAGTGAGCGGCGGAATCGGGATGCGCACCATATTACTGTCGGATGAGGGGGTAAGGCCCAGATCGGACTTGAAAATAGCCTTCTCGATATCCGGGATGATGTTCTTTTCCCACGGTTGGATAGTGATAAGGCGTGCCTCGGGAACAGAGATCGTTCCCACCTGGCTTAAAGGAACCGGAGAACCATAGTACTCCACCCGGACCTCATCCAGGAGATCGGCGGAAGCGCGCCCGGTGCGTACGCGGCGGAACTCACGCTGGAGTGCTTCAATCGCCTTTTCCATCGACTTTTTAGCCTGCTTCTCAATATCCTGGATCATAACCTACTCTCCTTTTACGATAGTTCCGATATCCTCGCCCAGCACCACCTTACGGATATTGCCTTTCTGAGTCAGATTGAACACCAGAATCGGCAATTTATTGTCCATACACAGTGATGTTGCCGTGGAATCCATGATCTGAAGTCCCTGCTTTAGCACATCCAGATATGAAAGAGAGGAAAACTTAACCGCATCAGCGTCCAGCGCCGGATCAGCGTTGAACACTCCGTCAACCTTGGTGGCCTTAAGGATGATTTCCGCCCCTATCTCCATAGCGCGCAGGCTTGCGGCAGTGTCCGTGGTAAAGTAAGGATTACCGGTACCTGCAGCGAAAATAACCACACGCCCCTTTTCCAGATGGCGGACAGCTCGTCTGCGAATATAGGGCTCGGCAATTTCACGCATTTCGATAGCGGACTGAACACGTGTCTTAACCCCGACTTTTTCAAGCGCATCCTGCATCGCAAGACTGTTCATCACCGTGGCCAGCATTCCCATATAATCGGCGCTGGAGCGATCCATCCCTGCTGCGGATGCGGCGAGACCGCGGAATATGTTCCCCCCGCCGATTACAAGGGACACCTGCACTCCAAGTTCAATCACCTCTTTGATCTCGGAAGCAATTCCGCTGATAGTTTCCGGATCAACACCATAGCCTTTCTCTCCAGCCAGGGCTTCGCCGCTGAGTTTAAGAAGTATTGTTTTATAACGCGGTTGTGGGTTAGACATGGCGTCCTCGAGTATGATGAGAGGGTTCATGTTCCGGCAGAAACGGCACCTGGCAGAACAGCAGAACTGCTTTAACAGGTACCGGGTTGCAACAACACAGCAAGAGAGCAGCCCTGGAACAATTACTTGGTCATAGCTGCAACTTCAGCCGCGAAATCATCCTGCTTCTTTTCCAGCCCTTCACCCAGCTGAAAGCGCACATAATCTACCAGTTTGATCTCTGCGCCCACATCTTTGGCTGTCTTTTCCAGCAACTTATTCACTTTAAGATCGGGATCAACAACAAAAGCCTGTTCCAACAGACAGATTTCGCCAAAATACTTATTAATCTGACCTTCGATGATCTTGTCCACGATATTTTCAGGCTTACCGCTTTCGACAGCCTTGGTACGCATGATCTCTTTTTCTTTTTCTACCACGTCTGCGGGCACATTCTCACGGCACAGATACTGGGGCGCCACCGCAGCAACATGCATAGCAAGCTGTTTGGCTACAGATTTCACTTCTTCATTGTCGCCCTTGTCGGTCTGCAGTTCAATTATAACTCCGATTTTCCCGCCTCCGTGCACATAGGACTCAATCAGGCCGTTCAGGCCGTTGTCAATTTCACGCCGCTCAAAACGCCGTATATTGATATTTTCACCGATGGTGGCAATCTGATGTACCTGCTCCTCTCTCACTGTGCGCTCTGATCCCGGGAACGGCAGGGCAAGAAGCGCCTCAAGGTCGGCCGGAGCCTTATCTGCCACCAGTTCTGCCACTTTGGTAGCGAAATTAACAAAGGCGTCGTTTTTGGCTACAAAATCGGTTTCGGCGTTAACCTCAACTATTGCCCCCACTTTATCGGTACCCGCCACTACGACAAGACCTTCAGCCGCTGCACGGCCTGATTTCTTCGCCGCTGCGGAAAGACCCTTTTTACGCAGAAAATCAACCGCCTGATCCAGATCGCCGTCTGTTTCTGTCAGAGCCTTTTTACAATCCATCATCCCTGCACCGGTTTTACTGCGCAACTGAGCCACCAAAGATGCTGTAATTTTAGCCATAGATCATATCTCCTGTGTTTCTGTATTTGTTCAGAGGGCTGAGCCTCCTACTTCCTTTATACTGAATATCAAGACACACTAAAAACGACCAGAGAATCACTGGTCGTTTTTAGTGTGGATGTTTCCTGTCAGGCTTCCTGATCCTGCTGTTTCTGCCCTTCTTCTGGATCAGCGCCCTCATTATCGGAAGCAGCAGCTGCCTGCGCGGCCTGCTTACCTTCAAGGCAGGCATCCGCCATGGTGGAAACGAAGAGTCGAATGGCACGAATGGCATCATCATTGCCCGGAATGATGTAGTCAATCTCATCGGGGTCACAGTTTGTATCCACAACAGCCACTACGGGAATACCCAGTTTTCTGGCTTCTTTAACTGCGATGGCCTCTTTTTTGGGGTCGATTACAAACATGGCTCCGGGGAGCTTGTTCATCCCTTTAATACCGCCGAGGCTGCGTTCAAGCTTGATACGCTCGCGCTCCAGCTGCAGAACCTCTTTTTTGGTCAGCAACTCAAAGGTTCCATCTTCAGCCATGGCTTCAATCTTCTTGAGCCTGTCAATGCTACCCTTGATGGTAGCAAAATTGGTCAGCATTCCTCCCAGCCAGCGGTTATTGACGTAAAACTGGCCAGCACGAACAGCTTCTTCTCTGATAGCTTCCTGGGCCTGCTTTTTAGTCCCGACGAAGAGAACATTCTCCCCGCTTTCGACCACGTCCTTGATGAAATCATATGCGGTATGGAAATAACGCACCGTGCGCTGAAGATCGATAATATAAATACCGTTTCTGGCTCCGAAAATATAAGGCTTCATCTTCGGATTCCAGCGTTTGGTCTGATGACCGAAATGCACACCTGCTTCGAGCAATTGCTTCATTGATACTTTTGCCATGTTCTTTGCCTTTCATGCTAACATAAAGTGGTTTAATCCTCCGCCGCATGTGCTCACAACAGCGCCATTTGCCGCAGCAAAAACCGAGGCGCATGTCCACATGGGCGTGCGTATTTGCATATCAGGGCTAAATAACACAGCGCGCCCGCTATACGCAAGGAAATTAAACCG
>JBNGCY010000042.1:0-22909 GCA_049975505.1 Desulfuromonadaceae bacterium
CTGTACAATCTGTTTGCGGATCGGGATCTGATCCAGTTGCCTCTGGGGGCGCTGCTGCAGAAACCCTTTGCGCGTCTGATTTCCCATTTCCGGGCTAAAACAGTGCGCGAGAACTACCGGCGTATCGGGGGGAAATCACCTTTGCTTCACTGGACTGCGCTCCAGGCAGAGAAAAGCACCGCACAGCTTGGAGATAACTGGCATCCATATGTGGCGATGCGCTACTGGAAACCGCGCGCGGATGAAACCCTGGCACGTATGCGCCAGGATGGAATCGAGCAGGCCGTGGTGCTTTCCATGTATCCGCACCATACCAGAGCGACCACCGGCAGCAGTGTGAAGGATTTTCAGCGCATGCAGGCGCAGGTCTACCCGGAACTCAAGTGTACCTATATCGAGAGCTGGCATGACTGGCCCCTCTATCTGGATGCCCTCGCAGAATGTGTCAGGGAAGGGCTGGAGCGTGTGGAGGCAGTGGAAAATGCCGCAGCGCCCACCGTCCTGTTTTCGGCACATGCCCTGCCGCAGAAGTTTATTGAGCGCGGCGATCCGTATCAGAAACATGTAGAGGAAACCGTTGCCGGGGTGATGGAGCGCGTGGGGGATATGGCGTGGGAGATCGGGTATCAGAGCCGCAGCGGCCCGGTGAAGTGGATGAGTCCGGATACCCTGGATCTGATCGCGAAGGCCGGAGAGGAGAAGCGTTCACTTCTGGTGGTGCCGGTCTCTTTTGTCTCCGACCACATCGAGACCCTCGAAGAGGTGGATGTGGAGTTCCGCGAACATGCAGAAGAGCACGGTGTCCCCTGGTTTGATCGGGTTCCGGCCTTGAATGCACGTGAATCATTCATCAACGCCCTGGTGGAGTTGGTGCAGGAGCGCGGAGGGATGTAGGGGCGCCATTTGCTGCGCCCCCTTGTAACCCAATTACAGCCCCAGTTCCTTGAGGTGCTCAACCGCCTGGCGTTGTTTTTCGTTCAGCTTTTTCGGAACCTCAATCCGGATGGTGACATACAGGTCTCCGCCCGGAGATTTACCGTGGGCGGGCACTCCGAACCCCTTGAGACGGATTTTGCTTCCGCTGGCGGTTCCGGCCGGAATCTTGATACGCTTGGTTTCCTGCAGGGTTTCAACGCTGGCGCTGCCGCCCAGACACGCCTTACTGAATGGAACATTCAGGGTCTGGTGCAGATCATCACCTTCGCGGGTAAAGCGCGGATCCTTTTCCACCTGTAGTTCCAGCATCAGATCGCCCGCTTTGCCCCCCTGAGGGGCGGGACCGCCCTTGCCGGCGACGCGCAGTTTCTGACCGTGCTCCACTCCGGCGGGAATGCGTACCTGGATATGCTCATCGCGCCCGTCATGGCGGAAGTGCACGGAGCGTTCCCCGCCGAGAACCGCCTGGCGGAACGGGATGGAGATCTTCATCACATAGTTCTGCCCTTTAAGAGGGCGTTGCTGCCGAAATCCCGAAGAACGCCCGCCCATGCCACCGAACAACTGGCTGAAGATATCTTCGCCGCCGCCACCCATGCCGAACTCGCGAAAGATATCGTTGAAGTTGGTACCGCGGAAGATATCCTCCTGGCTGTACTGCTGATGGAAGCTGGCGTCACCGAACTGGTCGTAGTTGCGGCGTTTTTCCGGGTCACTCAGCACTGCGTACGCTTCGGATATCTCTTTGAAGCGTTCCTCGGCCTTGGTGTCGCCGGGGTTTTTATCCGGATGGTATTTCACCGCAAGTTTGCGGTAGGCCTTTTTTATTTCATCGCTGGAAGCATCTTTGGAGACTCCCAGACTTGCATAGTAGTCTTTTGCCATATTCGGCTCCTGTGTCACATCGAAATAGAAATTTATCCTCTGTGCATGTTACTATAGTTATACTATTTGGTACCGTCAAGGTTGGTGTAAAATCAGATAGTTGAAAGTTCGACAAATATTCTGCGTTATTGATCTGCGTTATCGAGCAGGCATCAAGAGGGGATCTATGAAAAAGGTGGTTATTGTCGGGGCCGGAATATCCGGTTTGAGCACAGCCTTTGCGCTGGAGCAGCTCGCAGCCCAGGAGAATGTGGAGCTGGAAGTCACGATAGTGGAAAAGGAACTGCGCTGCGGGGGCAAAATCTGGAGTATTCAGGAGCACGGTTACCTGTGTGAATGGGGCCCCAACGGATTTCTGGATAATAAACCCGCCACCCTTGAATTGTGTGAACAACTGGGGATAACCCCTGAGTTGCAGCGCTCTAACGATAATGCGCGCAAGCGCTTTGTGTATGCGGATAAGCAGTTGCATCAGCTGCCGGAAAACGGCCTGATGTTTCTGCGTTCGCAGCTGCTGAGCTGGTTCGGCAAGATGCGCCTGGTGGGCGAAATTGCGGTGCCAGCGAAAAAAGGGGATGAAGATGAAACCCTGGCGGATTTCGGGCGCCGACGTCTGGGAGAGGAAGCTCTGAATAAGCTGATCGCGCCTATGGCGGGCGGAATCTTTGCCGGAGATCCGGAGACCATGAGTGTGCAGAGCTGCTTTCCGCGCATTGTTGAATTGGAGCGCACCTATGGCGGGTTGCTGCGCGCGATGCTCAAGATGGCGCGGCAGAAGCGGCGGGAGAAAAAAGCGGGGAAGCAGGTGGCGAGTGCTGCAGGCCCCGGCGGAGTGCTGACCTCGTTCGACGCCGGGATTCAGGTGCTGGTGGACAGTCTGCACCAGCATGTCAAAGGGAGAAGTTTGGCCGGAAGTAAAGTCACGCGTGTACTCCAAAGAGATCGTGGTTATCTGGTTGAGCTCGAAAACGGCAAAAAGCTCGAGGCGGATGCGGTGGTAAGTGCGGCACCCGCATATGCAGCCGCTGGGATGCTGGCGGATATGGCTCCCGAGGCGGCAAAGCTGCTGACAGAAATTCCGTATGCACCTATGAATGTGGTGTGTTTCGGGTATGATCAAAAGGATCTGGCCTGCGATCTCAACGGCTTCGGGTATCTGATTCCGCGGCAGGAGCACTGCTCGGTGCTCGGCACCCTGTGGGATTCGAGCATTTTCACCCACCGTGCCGCGGAAGGGAAGGTGCTGCTGCGCTCCATGATGGGCGGGGCTACTAATCCTGAAGCGGTGCAGCTTACGGATGAACAGGTGCAGATTCTGGTGCAGGCTGATCTGGAGCGTATCATGGGTATCACCTGTACCCCGGAGTTTGTGCGCATTTTCCGGCATAAACGCGCCATCCCCCAGTATGTGGTGGGGCATGCACAGCGTCTCGATGCTATTGAAAAGGCTCTTGCGCAACACCCGGCTATCATCCTCACCGGTAACGCATACAGAGGCATCGGGCTCAATGATTGCGTTGCCAACGCACGCAAAGCGGCAGAGCAGGTGATGGATGTGCTGAAAGATTAAATTTTTATGCGAAACCGGCCGGCAGGTGTGAACAGTCAGGTTCGCACTTAATTTACGAACAATTTCAGTTAAAGCAAGGTATCAATTCATATGGTTACAGATGTTCAAAATATGTCCGCATCCGATGCGCTTGAATCGGAAGCACAAAAAAACTCTCCCGACACGCAGGCAGACGGGATAAAAAATACCCCCAAAACATACCAGAAGGAGGTGGAGCGCCGCCGCACCTTCGGTATTATCAGTCATCCCGATGCGGGAAAAACCACGTTGACGGAGAAGCTTCTTTTATACGGCGGTGCGATTCAGATGGCCGGAGCAATCAAGGCGCGCAAGGCCTCACGCCATGCCACGAGTGACTGGATGGCGATGGAGCAGGAGCGCGGTATCTCTGTTACTTCATCAGTAATGAAATTCAACTACCGCGACTACGAGATCAACCTTCTCGATACTCCCGGGCATCAGGATTTTTCCGAGGATACCTACCGGGTTCTCACCGCGGTGGACAGCGCTTTAATGGTTATTGACAGCGCCAAAGGGGTCGAGACCCAGACGCGCAAGTTAATGGAGGTATGCCGCATGCGCAATACCCCCATCATCACGTTTATCAACAAACTCGACCGTGAGGGGCTTGCACCGCTGGATATTCTCAGCGACATAGAGGAAACCCTGCAGATTGAATGTGCGCCCCTGTCCTGGCCTATCGGGATGGGAAAGCGCTTCAAGGGCACCTACAACCTGTATAAAAAATCCCTCCATCTGTTCTCCGGACATGCCAAGGATCGGCTGAGTGAGGGAATCACCATAGAGGATCTGGCCGATCCGCGCCTGGATGAACTCCTGGGTTCGCAGGCGGATGAACTGCGCGAGGATATTGAACTTCTGGAGGGAGCGGCAACCCCCTTTGATCTGGATGATTACCTCAACGGGACCCAGACGCCGGTATTCTTCGGCAGCGCGGTGAACAATTTTGGTGTACAGGAGATGCTCGATGCCTTCGTCGAACTCGCACCTGCGCCGGTGCCGCGCGAGACCACAACCCGCATAGTTGATCCGCTCGAAAAGGATTTCAGCGGCTTTGTCTTCAAGATTCAGGCAAATATGGATCCGGCGCATCGCGATCGTATCGCGTTTCTGCGCATCTGCTCCGGCAGATTCGAGCGCGGCATGAAGATGCGCCACCACCGCATCGGCAAGGATATCAATGTTGCAAATGCCACCATTTTCATGGCGCAGGATCGCAGCCATGTGGAAGAGGCCTATGCCGGAGATATCATCGGGATTCACAACCACGGTACCATCAAGATCGGCGACACCTTCACGCTCAAGGAACCGTTGAAATTTATCGGCATCCCCAGTTTTGCCCCGGAACACTTCCGCCGCGTGCGCCTCAAGGATCCGCTCAAAACCAAGCAGCTTGACAAAGGTCTGACCCAGCTTGCCGAAGAGGGCGCGGTGCAGCTCTTTCGCCCGGTCATGGGGAGTGAATACATCCTCGGTGCGGTGGGGGTGCTGCAGTTTGATGTGATCATGGAGCGCCTGCGCGCCGAATACAAAGTGGATGCGATGTACGAACCTGTGGAGTACGCTACCGCACGCTGGATAGAGTGCAGTGACAAGCGTAAACTGGCCGAGTTCGAAAAGAAGTGTAAGGCCAATCTCGCCTATGATGCAGAAAACAACCTCACCTTTCTGGCTTCAAGTGAATGGCGTCTGCAGCATACCATCGAGCAGTGGCCGGAGGTGGAGTTTGCCAAGACACGCGAACACAACTGATCTGTAACGCTTAAACTCAGGTGCGGGGCAGCTCCACAAAGAAGGTGCTGCCTTCCCCCTCTTTGCTCTCCACCCATACCCGGCCATTGTGCGCTTCCACGATCTCCTTGACCAGGGCAAGGCCAAGGCCCAACCCCCCGGCGATGCGACGGTCGCCGTCATTGACGCGATAGAAACGGTTGAAGATCTTGGCCTGGCTCTGCGGCGGGATACCGATACCTTCATCCTGAACCCAGACAAAAATACTTTTCTTGGTACTGCGTGCGCCAATGGTGATTTTCCCTCCTGCGGGGGAGTATTTTATCGCGTTGGATATCAGATTGGAAAATACCCGCACCATGCGCCCCGCATCTATTTTTATCGGGGGCAGATGCTCCGGTACCTGCATTTCAAGGGCGTGCTTCTGCAGCGCCATTTCATACAACCCCGCACTTTCCCGCACCAGGTCTGCCACATCCGCCTCGGCAAAGGTGTATTCCTGCATGGATGACTGGAGACGCTGCAGGTCGAGAAAATCGTTCATCAATTCGCTCATGCGGTTCATTTCCCGGTGGATGATCTGCAGGTATTCCTGCTGCTGTTCTTCGCTCACCTTGTTGTTCTGCATGAATTCCACAAATCCGGTGATGGCGGTAACCGGGGTGCGGATCTCGTGGCTTACCGCGGCAAGCATTTCACTTTTTATTTTATCGCCGCGGGTTTCTTCGGTGATGTCGCGTACCAGATGGACCGCGCCGATAATGCGCTGATTGATGGTGATGGGTGTTAGAGTGATGCGGAATGTAGATCCGGATGGATCGTCCCAGGTCTGTTTTATACTGCTCTTCTGGGCCAGCATTTTTTTGAACATGGGCGAAGGTATGCCGTCGTGGGGCAGCAGATTTTTAGGGGCTTCCCCGACCGGATATGCGGCACACAGTTTGCGCGCTGCGCTGTTCTGTTTGCTGATGTGTCCTTCGGCATCGAGGACGAAAATCGCATCTTCAATCGATGCGAAGGTGTTGGCCCACTGTTCTTCACTCAGGCGCAGATCCGCCTCCATCTGACGCCGTTCACTTACTTCCTCATGCAGGCTCGCATTGGTCTGTTCCAGGCGTGCGGCAAGGGTGACAAACCTGCGTGTGAGCGGGCGCAGAGCGAGATAGCACACAACCCCGCCCGCACATGCGAGGCCGAAGATCACGACCAGGATCGAAATATGCTGACGCATGAGCGTGGCAAAAGAGATATCCTCCTTTATATAGCTGCCGATATACCACTCGCTTGCAGGAATGCGGGCATAGATAAACTCCGGTTCCTCTCCGTCAGAAGTCGCAGGCCACTCCTGCACCGCATTGGTGCGGGGTTCAGGCTGCAGGCGCTTAATGATATCCTTGACAGTGGAGTGGATCTCCGGCGTATCCTGGACGGAGTTGTCACTGAACATGGCGTCGGCCCACACGATCGCACTATCGGTAGGGAGATGAAACAGGGCCGTAGCCTCGACGGAGGTGTCACTCAGAATGTCCAGAAAATGCAGGGGAGAAAAAAACAGGATATCATAGCCCAGAACGTCATCTTCTGTGAGTATCGGGCTGATCGCGATGATGTGCAGATCCCCCTGGTCCGAGACGATCCCGGCATATACCACCGTTGTTTTCGGGGGCCTCTCTGCATTGGTGCTTTCTCCGGGGATATACGGCCAGACGGTGCGTGGGGAGACCGAACCCACTTCGGCGATAACCCTGCCATTGGCATCGGTGCGGATGATTCCTTCGATCATGTTTGATTGCTTTAACGCCTGCTGCAGATCTTCAAGACACATGAGATCATCGCTGTAGGCCTCGAGCATATTGCAGCACAAACTGCAGCTGTGGATCTGAGTGGCCTGTTCACTCAGGTGTTCGAGGCAGTTGCTTAAGGCTTTCTGCTTGCTGTATAAATGCTGCTTGTGCTGCTCTGCGCGTGTATACATATAGGTTCGGAGCAATACCCCGAAGGCCACCGCCGATACAATCAGGCCGATGGCCAGAATGGCGAGAATGAATACCAGGGTTACCCTGGTGCGCAGTTGCGAGGCGTTCAGGGTCGTCATTCAAAGCTCCACATGTATATGAGTAGATTTATTTGTTATTACTTAATCATATCAGGTGGTGAAACTAAATCAATATTTCGTATGAATTGTCCTTTTCTATTAGTGAAAGGGTTAGTGGCACCCATTCCAAGGGACACGACTGTTTGGGATTGGGGCCGTCCATGGCCGTTCGACTGTCGCCGTCCGTGGCGACAGACGCCCTTTCCATGGGTGCCACTAACCCGCTGAGCAGTTACTGATAAAGAAGGCTGAGAATCAGATAAAAGATTATTTGTTGGAACTTTTTTGAATGCGCAATAAGGAGATGAGCAGATGTTGCCACAGATTGATTTTATTTATTCTTCCCGCAGCGAGATGGGGACGGCAGTGCGCGTTGTTGCCGTGGACAAGAACGCGTGGGAGCGCGGAGAGAGTTTCCCTCCCGATATGTCTGATCAGCTCACTTTGGTGCGTAACACCAGGCTGTTCTGTGCAGATGAAGATGAAGTGCTGTTCCTCCCTCCCCGAATTCCTACCGAGGGTGGACTGATTCTGGTCGGTCTTGGAGAAAATGCGGATGCGGCCCGCTGGCGCCGGGCCGGAGCTCAGGCCGGGGAGAGGATTAAAAAGAAAAAAATTGCGCGGATTCAAGTTGATGCGGCTTTGATGCCTGAACCTGATGGAGGTCGGGAACTCAAGTGGTTTATCGAAGGATGTGTGCTGGAGCTCTACACCTTTGATAAATACCGTAATACTCCGGATGCCGCGCTTGAGCACGTGGAGATCGGCATATGTGCCGATACCGAAGCTCAGAGCGACAAGCTTAAAAACAGTCTTGAACACTGCCTCGCTATTCTCCAGGGGACGGCGCTGGCCCGGGATCTGGTCAATGAACCTTCGAATGTGAAAACACCTGAATTTCTCGCACGAACCGCGTGGGAAGAGGGGGAAAAAGTCGGCATAAAGACCACCATTTTAGGGCAACAGGCATTGGAACAGGCGGGAATGCATGCCCTGCTGGGGGTTTCCCGCGGCAGTAGCGCTGAACCGCGCCTGATCGTGATGGAATATCGCGGCGGCAAAGCAGAAGCTGCCCCGCTGGCTCTGGTGGGGAAGGCGGTTACCTTCGATAGCGGGGGTATTTCCCTCAAGCCCGGCGAGGGGATGGAGCAGATGAAGATGGACATGGCCGGCGGTGCAGCGGTTATGGCCACTCTGATAAGTGCGGCCCGTCTCCAGTTGCCGCTGAATGTAGTGGGGGTGATCCCGGCGGTGGAGAATATGCCATCGGGCACCGCACAGCGCCCGGGAGATATCGTGCGTTCGGCTGCAGGCAAAAGCATTGAGGTGATAAACACCGACGCCGAAGGGCGCCTCATTCTCGCGGATGCACTTCACTGGGTGGGTGACATGAAACCGCGCGCTGTAATTGATATAGCCACTCTCACCGGAGCATGCATCATTGCCCTCGGGCATCATAGCGCTGCAGTACTGGGCAGCGATGCCGAACTGGTGCAGGCGCTTATCCATGCCGGTGAGGAGTGCGGCGAACACCTGTGGCAGTTGCCGCTGCGTAAAGAATACGCCAAACAGCTGGAGAGCAATGTCGCCGATCTGAAAAATGTCGGCGGGCGCCCGGCCGGAACCATTACCGCTGCGGCGTTTCTGCAGCATTTTGCCCCTGAATGTCCGTGGGCGCATGTGGATATTGCCGGAACCGCATGGAATGAAAAAGCTTCACCGGGGCAGCCTGCCGGTGGTACCGGATTCGGGGTGCGGATGCTGGTGGAGTACCTGCAAAGGTTGTGTTGAGCAAGCTGCCGAACTGTAGCGCTGGCACAAAGATAGAGGCGTATCCCCGGGTTGATGCTGGGATACGCCTGCTCGGCTAGAAGACCGGAATTTGCGTTTCAGTGTTTGCGCCGGAACAGCTCGGTACCCGGATTGGAGATGCGGTCGAGAAACAGTTTGCCGTCGAGGTGATCCAGCTCATGCTGGATCGCGACCGCCTCAAATCCTTTGCAGCGGATGACGCGGTCGCGCCGGTGCTGGTCAAAAAACTGGACTACAATCTCTTTGGCGCGCTCCACGTTACCAGTGTAGTCCGGGACGCTCATACACCCTTCGCGCATGGTTTTGTGGCCGCTGCGTTCAATGATCTCCGGATTTATCATAACCACCAGGCCGTGGTTGTGTTTGCGCCCCAGCTTGCTTGCGGATACATCCACAACGGCTACACGTAGGGAAATGCCGATCTGGGGAGCGGCTATGCCCACAGAATGGCCTGAGTCATACATGGTATCGATAAGATCCTGGACAACAATGGCAGTTTCGTCGGCCTCCGGGTCAGCGGGTTCACATTCCTGTTTTAAAATCGGGTCGGGATAGACCAGTACTTCGCGTACAGCCATGGGTTACAGCTCCACCGGGGTTACATTGCGGACCGAGATGTCGACCTGCAGTTCCTCCCGCAGATTCTCGAGCATGTCACGCACTTTTTCCACATCGAGTTCCGGCGGGAGAACCGCCTCGCACATCATCACGTATACTGGACGTTCTGCTGTGCCGATCAGCTTGGTGGAAAGGTCGGTGATATTCACATTGTTCTGGCTCAGCAGGCGGGTTACCTGATATACAATGCCGGGCTTGTCCGAACCGTAAACCGATATCATGCACAATTCCCCTGGCAGATCCGGACGTTTTTCCCCGCCGGGTTTCAGGGTGCGCACAAATACCGACAGCCCGGAGTCTTCCAGCTCTGCATAGGCCTTTTGCAACGGCTCGCTGCTTTCAAACTCCGGATGAGAGACGATGAGGATCATGGCAAACTGGCCACCGAGGATGGTGCTGCTGGAATCGGCCACATTGCAGCCGAGTTCGTAGAGAACCTTTGCGGTATCGGATACGATTCCGGGGCGATCCCTGCCGATGATGGTGACAGCAAAATGTTTCATGGCGACTCCGTGGGTATTCAGAATATGGGAAAGGAACACAACGGGTAACGCAGAGAAATATCTTTCTCTGCGAGACTGACTGTAATGTACAGCTCGAATTCTAGCACGCTTTAACCGATTGTTCTACGCCCAACGCCCGGATATCTATCCGACACATAATGACAATTTTATCCATTCAGAAGGAGATTGGCAGCATTGGAACCATGGCAGGAGGATAACCGGAATGCATACAGTACCCCCGCGCAGATCGAGGTCTTGAGTGAGGTCGATAGCACAACTCTGCAGCGGGTGGCGGCGGAGTATCCGCTGCGCATCACCCCGCATCTGTTGAATATGATCCGCTTCGGCTCTGCCCCCATCGCGCGTCAGTTTATGCCAGCTGCGGAGGAGCTTGCGGACATTTCCGGGGTGGATGATCCCCTCAATGAAGAGGCGCTGTCTCCGGTCCCCCATCTGGTACAGCGCTATCCGGAGCGTGCCCTGTTGTTGTGTGCTTCAAGCTGTTTTGCCTACTGTCGTTTCTGTACGCGTAAACGCCGCGTGGGGAAACAGAACCAGGGGATCTTCTTCAGTGATATTCTGTCCGCCCTCGAGTATATTCGCGTCACACCGCAGATCAGAGAGGTAATTCTATCCGGAGGTGATCCCCTTACCATCTCCGATCGCCTTCTGGGTGAGTTGCTTGCACGTATCCACGATATTCCGCATGTAAAAGTGCTCCGACTCGGAAGTCGCGCGCCGGTGGTGTTGCCCCGACGGATTACCCCAGAGCTGTGCCGTATTTTGCAGGAGCATCAGCCTGTGTATTTCATGACCCACATCAACCATCCGGATGAGTTGAGTTACGAAACGGTGGCGGCTTGTGCCCGTCTGGCTGAAGCGGGGATTGTGCTGGTGAATCAGAGCGTGTTGTTGCGCGGGATCAATGACAATGCGGATACGCTGCATTCCCTGTTTGAGCGCCTGCATGAGCTGCGTATCCGCCCCTACTATCTGCATCAGATGGATCTGACCCGGGGAACAGCGCACTTTCGCACCAGTCTGGAACAGGGGATTGAGATTATGGCGCGGCTGCGGGGCCGCCTTTCCGGTCTTGCCATTCCGCACTATGTCGTGGATCTGCCCGGAGGGCATGGCAAGATCCCTCTGGTGCCCGAGTATGTGGAGCACCTTGGGGCACAGGCATCTCTGCGCGCGCCGGACGGTACCCTGGTTGACTACCCCAACCCTACAGTTCCTCCGGGGTAAAGGCCACCACATCATCGATGTTTTCGGCGCCACACAGGAGCATTATCAGGCGATCCATCCCCAGGGCTATCCCCGCGCTCTCAGGCATGTGGTCGAGTTCGCGCAGAAACGCTTCCGGCATCAGATTCTGGTCGGTTTTGGCCTGCATGCCGGCAAGGGTGTGCTCAAAACGCTGCCGCTGTTCGCGTGCATCGGTGAGTTCGCTAAACGCGTTTGCCAGTTCCATCCCTGCGATATAGAGTTCAAAGCGTTCTGCCAGGTGGGGGGCGTCAGTTCTGGTGCGTGCGAGCGCCGCCATATGTGCGGGATAATCATAGATGAATACCGGTGCCTTAGTCCCCAGAGCGGGTTCGACGTGCTCGGTATATATTTCTTCAAAGCAATCCCGGGCAATGACATCTTGCAGAGACACAGGGGCATGGCGCTCGAAGGCCTGCGCCAGGGTAAGGCGCTCAAATGGAGGACGCATAGAGATGGTGCGCCCCTGCCATGCCAGGGTTCCTGTGGGCACCAGATGGCACAGCAGCTCTTCACAGGTACGCATAAGGTCACGGTAATCGCTGTGGCTGGCGTACCATTCGAGCATGGTGAACTCCGGGAGGTGGCGTGAACCACGCTCGGCGTTGCGCCAGCAGCGACAGAGTTGAAACAGGCGCGGATATCCAGCTGCGAGCAGGCGCTTCATGCACAGCTCAGGAGAGGTATGCAGGAATGCGCCCGCGCTCGGGATCGGTTCGATATACTCTTCGGGGGCATTGCACGGAATGCGGTGAGGGGTTTCCACTTCGAGATAATCACGCGCAACAAAAAAAGCCCGGATCTGCTGCATGATCCGGGCTCTTGCTTCTAAAATGCTGCGCCGGGCCGCCAGACGTGCATTGGGGCAGGGCGTTATTTGCATACCCGGATACCTATTCCTTGACCCGGGTTACATACTCGCCGGTGCGGGTGTCGATCTGAATCAGGGTTCCTTCATCCACAAAGGAGGGAACCTGGAGGTTGTAGCCCGTTTCCACGGTTGCGGGCTTATTATTTCCGGCGGCGGTATCGCCTTTTACCCAGGGGTCTGCATGGGTAACGGTCAGATTCACGAAGTTCGGCAGGGTGATACCGATCCCCTGATCGCCGAACATCAATACCTTCACCTCCATGTTGTCAGTGAGAAAGTAGCGATCGTTGCCCAGGGTCTGTTCCGGCAGAACCACCTGCTCAAAGGTTTTCGCATCCATGAATACATATCCGGCCTCATCCTTGTACAGGTATTGCATGTCGCGTTCCTCGAGGGGCGCGGGTTCAAAGTTTTCGCCGCTGCGATAGGTGCGGTCAAAGAGGGCGCCGGTGATCATGTTGCGCAGTTTGCATTTATACAGGGCCTGACCTTTCCCGGGCTTGGAAAAATCAAAGCCCTCCACTACATGAGGTTCACCGTCGATCATGATCTTCAAACCTTTTTTCAGGTCAGAACTGCTGTACATAGGTTGATGCTCCTTTACGTTTAATCTACTCGTGTGAAATTTTACCTCAAACGTTGCGCAGGGATTTTTATAGAATATGTCAGCGCCACGGATGCGGCTGGCGGTGAAGAATACATGCAGCGCGCCCACCTGTGACACCGTGCAGATACAAACATAACTTGAACAAAATGTCATGAAAAAAAAGAAGAGCCACCCGGATAGGTGGCTCTTCAAAGGTGGCGTTACGCTTTTGGTTGGTTTTGGGTATGGGATATAACGCCTGAAAAACGGTGTGTCTATTTTATCGCACCCAGAGGGGCGATCTCGCGGTCGAACACTTCGTTGATCACCTGTGCCAGACCGGTGTAGATCGCGGAGAAGCCGCAGAAGATCCCTTCGTAGCCGGCAATCACCTTCAGGGCTGTATTGCCGGTAAAATCGGCGGCGGCAAGCAGGAAGAACAGAATCATCAGGGAGCCGAATACCACCTGCAGGGCGCGGTTGAGGCGGAAAGTGCCGAGGAAGAGTACGGCGGTGAAGATCCCCCAGCAGGTGAGGTAGAAACCCATCGCCTTGGGTGAGGAGGCCGCGACCATTCCGGTTTTCGGCAGCAGAATCAGAGCAACGAGGGTGAGCCAGAACAGCCCGTAGGAGGTAAATGCGGTAGCGCCGAAGGTGTTGTTCTTTTTCCACTCCATAATGCCGACGATGATCTGTCCCAGGCCGCCGTAGAACACGCCCATGGCGAGGATCATGGCATCGAGGGGGAAGAAGCCCGCATTGTGCAGGTTGAGCAGCACCGTGGTCATACCGAAGCCGAGCAGACCCAGAGGGGCGGGGTTGGCGGTGGTGTCCTGGAGTGACATGTTCTTGAATTCGTTGCTCATGATTACTCTCTCCTTTGTTGTGATGGATTACATTGGATAGTATTAAGTGCCGTATCGGGCAGCGGCCTGCGTTCAATAATCTGCGTTTTCATGTGGCCGAAATTTATAAAATTATGTTCTGCATCCTCCGTGCCATTTTCTAATCCTGGGGGGAAAACAGTGTAAGATATTGACTGTAAAGAGAAAAATATTATAACTGCTGTTGTCGGCAGTGCGGATAACACAAAAAACCTTCCATTTTTTTGCACTGATGCAAAAAAATCCCCAAATCAGTGGGGCAAAAGAAAGGGGATCCGCGTATATTCGCCTTAAATCGGTATCTTATATGGTTTTGCACAGGTGCAAAAAGGTTTTTCACCTGTTTGCAAAGTCACGGATCAGGACAGAATATCTCATGAATGCTGGGTTCCGAGGGGAAAGAGTGACTTGCGAAACATTTCGTTCAGCACATGCCCCAGTCCGGTATAGATCGCACTTAACCCACTGAGAATTCCCACATAACCGGCAAGATGTATAAGGGTATCCGAGGAGGAGACGTTCCCGGCGGCGAGCAGGATAAAAAAAACGAGCAAAAGCCCGAATACCACGCGGATGGCGCGGCTGCGCCGAAAGCTGGCGAGAAACACTCCGGCGGTAAAAAGGGCCCAGATACTCAGGTAGGAACCCATTGCCAGTGGTGACGCCGGGGCATTGAAACCCATGCCGAGGCTCAGGGTGATAGCCACGAGCGAGAGCCAGAACAGACCGAAGGAGGAAAATGCGGTGGCGGCGAAGATGTTGTTTTTCTTCCATGCCATGATTCCAACCATCACCTGCTCCAGACCGCCGCAGAAGGTTCCCATCCCCAGAATCATCGCATCCATGGGGAAGAAACCGGCAAAATGCAGATTCAGAAGCAGAATGGACATCCCGAGTCCGATAAGTCCCAGCGGCACCGGGTTCGCAGTGGTGTCCCGCATCAGATACGCCTGTGCCGGAGCAGAGACGTGCATTTCAGCTTCATGAGTTTCGCTCTGGAGGGTTGCGTTTGCATGGGAGTAAAAATCCGGCCGCCGACGCAGGATCTGCTCCAGCACGGTTGCGCACGGCCATTTTACATGAAAGGGTTTAACCACGGGGCCTGAGCGCGGAGACGGTGTTTTGGTTCTGGCGGAATCTGCAGACATGGACAACTCCCGTAGCTAAAAATCGCGGATTAAAATGGAACAGCACCATCACGTGTACAGGATAAGGTCGGGATGGCGCTGCTCCATCAGTGAGCGGTTTACTTGATTCTGACGGCGACCGCACCCAGAGGGGCGATCTCGCGGTCGAACACTTCGTTGATCACCTGTGCCAGACCGGTGTAGATCGCGGAGAAGCCGCAGAAGATCCCTTCGTAGCCGGCAATCACCTTCAGGGCTGTATTGCCGGTAAAATCGGCGGCGGCAAGCAGGAAGAACAGAATCATCAGGGAGCCGAATACCACCTGCAGGGCGCGGTTGAGGCGGAAAGTGCCGAGGAAGAGTACGGCGGTGAAGATCCCCCAGCAGGTGAGGTAGAAACCCATCGCCTTGGGTGAGGAGGCCGCGACCATTCCGGTTTTCGGCAGCAGAATCAGAGCAACGAGGGTGAGCCAGAACAGCCCGTAGGAGGTAAATGCGGTAGCGCCGAAGGTGTTGTTCTTTTTCCACTCCATAATGCCGACGATGATCTGTCCCAGGCCGCCGTAGAACACGCCCATGGCGAGGATCATGGCATCGAGGGGGAAGAAGCCCGCATTGTGCAGGTTGAGCAGCACCGTGGTCATACCGAAGCCGAGCAGACCCAGAGGGGCGGGGTTGGCGGTGGTGTCCTGGAGTGACATGTTCTTGAATTCGTTGCTCATGATTACTCTCTCCTTTGTAGCCTGGTGTGTAGATTGTGCTGCCGCGTGCAGCATTTCCGGATGGAAACTGGCTAATTCCCTGTATTTGACACACTGCGTGTAGTCATCCGCGCAGTAGTCAATGATCATCTTTATGTCGTGGTTGCTGATGTAGTAACAGCCCACGTCACAGTAGTCTTCGTTCTTACCGAAAAATGGACATACGCTTTTATCCTGCATTGCACTCCCCCGCTCCTTGTGTGGGTGTTGTAAGCAGATAAATGCATAGCGCATGCCACTTCAGATTTTTAAGTGGTTTTGCGCGGAATATCGGGGTCTTATGCTGGGATGCGCACTTCAGAGATGGCTGGAGGCGCTTTGCATTTGTGCAAACAGCGCGGGAAACAACATAGATAGAATATGCGGATGAGATAGTGAGGAAAGTTTATAGATTTTAAGGGGTTGGTTTGCAGAGGGCACGTGCGCGGGTAGAGAGGTGTTAAAGAGGGACGCAGGAAATATTTTGCACAATTGCAAAACTATCTCCTGAGAATGCGCTGGCATCAGCGACTGAATTCATCTTTGCTGATGGCGTATTTCTTGAGTTTGCGGTAGATGGTCGCCATATTCATCCCGGCCATTTTCGCCGCTTCTTCCACATTGCCTGCGGTTCTGCACAACAGAGAACGCAGATACTCGGTTTCAAACTCCGCCAGAGCCCGGCTGTATTCGGCATCGATCTCCGCGGCGGAGGCTCCGGCAGTGTCGGGCGTCTGTGTGGGCAGGCGGGTATTGGATCCGGCCTCGGGGTACAGGAACTGCTGCAGGATCTCCACGCCGATGCGCCCCTCATCCAGCATGGTCATACACGCCTCGATGATGTTCTCCATCTGGCGGATATTCCCGGGCCAGTCAAAGGCGTACACCAGTTGCATCGCTTCTGGTGTTAATCCTTTCACCGCAGTGCCGAATCTGGCATTGTTCTGTTTAATGAAATGGGATACCAGCAGGGGCAGATCTTCGCGCCGTTCGCGCAGCGGAGGGAGATGGATGTTGACCACATTGAGACGGTAGAAGAGATCATCGCGGAAACTGCCGTCCTGCATGGCCTGGCGCAGGTCGGAGTTGGTTGCCGAGATGATGCGCGTGTTCACTTTGATGGGCCGGGTGTCCCCGAGGCGCATGAATTCATGTTCCTGCAGGAAGCGCAGCAGGGTCTGCTGCATATTCATAGGGAGATTGCCCACCTCATCCAGAAAGAGGGTGCCGCCGTCGGAGGCCTCCAGAATCCCTTTGCGATCCGCGTTGGCTCCGGTAAACGCGCCTTTTTTGTACCCGAAGAGTTCGCTTTCAAGCACATTGGCGGGCAGGGCTCCGCAGTTGATCGCCATGAAGCGCTTCTTTTTGCGCGCGGAATTGGCGTGAATCGCTTTGGCTATAACCTCCTTGCCGGTGCCCGATTCTCCGGTTATCAGCACCGAGGTGTCGCGCAGGGCTACCTTGCGCACAATGTCGATCACCCCTTTGAGACCAGACCCCGCACCGATAATATGCTCAAACGAGCCCTCGCCCGCAAGTTGCTGCTTGAGTTCGCGGTTTTCACTTTCCAGCTGATTGGCGTGAAGGGCATTCCTGACCCGGTACAAGAGTTCTTCCGGCTCAAACGGCTTGGTGAGCATGTCGTACGCCCCTTTGCGCAGCGCCTGGATGGAGGTTTCCACTGTGGCGTATGCGGTAATCATAATTACGGGCACATGCTGATCCTGGGCGCGGATCTTCTGCAGTACTTCAAGGCCATCCATCCCCGGCATCTTGATATCGCTGATAACCAGATCGTAGCTCCCGGGTTCGAAGCTCTCAAGGGCGGTGAAGGGGCTGGTAAAGCTGTCTACGGTATAGCCGTTGTCGCCGAGTACCGCCTCGATCATGCGGCACAGCCCCTCTTCGTTGTCGATAAGCAGAATTCTGTTTTTATCCATACTCTTAAGGTTCCGGATGCAGGGGAATGCGCACGGTCACCCTCGTGCCTTCGCCGGGGCGGCTGTGCATCTCGATGCTGCCCTGGTGCTGCTCAATGATCTGTTTTGAGATCGCAAGTCCGAGGCCGGTGCCGCGCTCCTTGGTGGTGAAAAACGGCTCAAAGATGTGTTCCAGGGTCTCTGTATCCATACCGCAGCCATTATCAGTGATGCGGATAACCGCTTCATCATCCTCGAGTGCACTTTCTACCACAATTTCACCCTGGTTGCGAATCGCGCCCCCCGCATTGAGAAGCAGATTGATGGCCACCTGGCGCATCTGATCCCCGTCCACCTCCACCGGGGGAAGATCCGGGGCGAAATTGCAGCGGATCTTTACGTGGTGCATATCCACATGGTTGGCGGCAAAGGTCACAATCTGTTCAAGCAGGGCATTGAGATCGGTGACCTCGAGAACGGATTTAGGTGTGCGTGCATAACTGAGCAGATCCTGGACGATCTTCTTGCAGCGTTTGCTTTCGCGTTTGATTTCGTGGATGTAGGTGTAGTTGGGGTCATCCGGGCCGATCTTCCCTTCAAGGTAGCCGGCATAGCCCAGAATCACCCCGAGGGGGTTGTTGATCTCATGTGCGACCCCCGAAGAGAGCACCCCCAGAGACGCCATCTTGCCGTGCTGGGCCAGGCTCTCCTCCATCTCCTTGTTTTTCTGGATTATTTCGGTCATGCGGTTGAAGGTCTGGGCCAGTTCACCGAGTTCATCCCTGGTGTCTATATGCATTTTTTCGCGCATGTGCCCTGCTTTTACGCGGCGGATAACCTGGATCATATGCTGAATCGGACGCGTGACAATGGATGAGACCCAGGTTACGAGTAACAGCGAGAACAGGCCGGTGGCCATGGTGGTGACCAGGGTGATCTTGGCGGTGTTGGAACTGATGCGATCTGCCGCTTCGTAGAACTCGTCCTCATAACACCCGACAGCGACAATCCAGTCCCAGGGGGGAAAGTATTCATAGCGTACAATTTTGTGGCGCGGTTCCGAACTGGAACCGTCCTGCCACGGATAGCGGATCCAGCCTTCGCGGGTTTCGCACATCTGGCGGATAAAGGCATTTCCGTCAGAGTCGCGGATATCGTAGAAGTTCTCCCCCTCCTGTTCCGGATGGATGGTGAAGGTGCCGGAGGTGTCCATGGCGTAGATGTAGCCGGTTTTGGCGACCTGTTTCTGTTTGATCTTATGCTTGAGTTCTTTCAGCGCCTGTTTTTCATAGGCGGCATCCGCATAACTTTCCTCAATGTATCCGGCGGCGGCGATAACCCAGTCCCACTCGGGCAGATATGTGAACACCGCAAGTTTGTCGCGGTATTCTGTATCTCCCAGGGCTTCGTTGCGCCACGGATAGCGGATCTGGTGGATGCTGCCGGCTTCTGAACTCTGGGCCGTATCTATCATCTCGCGGATAAAAAGGCGCCCGTTGCCGTCTTTTTCGTTGCTGATATTTTCCCCTTCGCGCGCGATATGCGCCTGGAGGACGCCATCGCTGGAGAGGGTGTAGATATATCCGCTGGCGCCGATGCTGACCTGTTTCAGCAGTTGACTTGCCTGGTCGCGTGCCTGTTCCGGAGTGAGTTTGCCGTCTCTGACCAGGCGCTGCTTCTCCTCAACCATATCCCGGGCCACATCGAGCAGGGTTTCGAGTTCGCGGATAAAATCCTCTTTGCGTTCCTGCTGATATACCTGAAACTGCTGGTGGTGGGCTTCCAGAAGATGACGTGTGAACGCAGCCATATGTTCGAGGTCGGCACGGCTTGCCTGATTGATACCGCTGCGCGCCAGATCTGAAGCATTGTAGCCGACGATATTGCCCACGAGCAGCAACGGCAGAAAAACCAGCGGCAGGATGATACTCAAGAGCTTCCAGCGCAGTTTCATATTTTTAAACATATTTACAACTGACATAATAGGGCTCAGCGCTGCAGTTCGGTGCCGGTATCAGGCAGAGAAAAGGCGCGCCGGTAGTGACGGATCTGAATAAGGGCAATTTTACACGCACTCAGAATGGGGACACCGATAATCATCCCCAGCACCCCGTAGATTTTTCCTCCCATGATGATGGCAACGATCACCAGCAGGGGATGGAGATTGGCGTAGCGTGAAATCAGAATCGGAATCAGGATGAAATTGTCGAGGATCACCTGAGCGATAAGAATGTACAGAATCACAATCCACCAGAACTGTGCCCCGAAACCGAGGTCGATCATCGCGATGGTGAATCCGGGGATCATCCCCACCAGCGGACCGATATAGGGAACCAGATTGGTGATCCCGGCAATAAGGCCTAGTAGGGGGGCATAGCGGATATCCGTGAGGCTCAGCCCGGCGGTTATGCACAATCCGACAATGGTTGCTTCAATGATGCGTCCGCGCACAAAGCGCGAGGTCTGACGGCTCACCAGATAGGAGAGATCGTGCGCCATTTCAAAGTAACGATTAGGTGCCATCGCGATAAGGTTGCGGCGGATATTCGCACCATCGCGAATGAAGAAAAACGCGAACAGCGGCACCAGAACCATCAGACTTCCGAGCTTGAGTGCTGATTTCGGAGTTGCGACTATGAGAAAGGAAAACAGCTCTTCGGCCCAGGTGCGCACTTTTACGGTAAGATCGTACTGCGCCAGAAAGGGGAATTCATCCTGCCAGGATATCTGGGCTTCTTTTATGTATTTGATCAGCCCTGAGCTGTAGCGCGGGAAATCCTGCACCAGCGAAAACCACATCTGCTGAGCGTAGGTGATGAGCCAGCTTCCCGAGAGCCAGAGTGAAGCGAGGATGAAAAAGAAGATAGCGAGGGTGGAGCGGCTGCGCGGGATGTGATACTTTTCCAGCCTGCTTACCACCGGATCAAGGACAAACGCTGTTGCGAGGGCGAGAATAAGGGGCACGAATATTCCGCCCGCGGCCGAGCGCAGGGTCAGAGCAATGGTGGAGGCGGAGGAAAAGATCGCCAGCCCGCTCGCCAGAGCCGCAGTCATCACCAGGTAGAAAAAGAGGAATTGTGAACGGGTCATGTTCATGCTTATTTATGCTTCCTCATGCGCGGAGTGCTTACGCAGTTCAAGAATGGCGCTCTGTAATCTCTCGCTGATTACTGAAGTGAGGCCGAGCAGAATGCGGTTGGCGATCTCCGGCCGTCGTTCGGCTACCGCAAACAGATCGGAGCGAAATAGGCCGATGAGTTCGCAGTTTTCATTGCACGCCGCTGAAATCACGCGCGGGGCAGGAGTGGCAATGGTGGTCTCCCCGAAAAAATCCCCCGGCTCCAGAACGCTCAGATCCTCACGCCGGTTGCGGGGATCGCGCGTAAACAGGGTAACATGTCCACTGCGGATGATGTACATCCCCGAGCCGGGATCGCCCTGCTCGAAGATGATCTCCCCCGGGTCATAAGTGCGGATATGGATAAGGGTCTTGATGTAGTCGAAGTCACGCTTTTTAAGGTGGGAAAACACCGGAATTCGTTGTAAAAAAGCGGCCAGCGTTTCCTCTTCCTTGTGGCTGCGTAAAATTCTGTCCCACAGGTTCTGCATCGAGGTTCTCCATCCGAAGAAAAAAGTATCCGTGCTCCGGGCGTGATTCTATATCATAACCCCCTTACGAAACCAGTAAAATGAAACGAAGGATCCATGCCGGAACTTAAAGATATAAACCTGGAGCAGATATCCACCCGCAGCGGGGTGTATCTGATGTATGATGAAGGCCAGCGGGTTATCTACGTGGGCAAGGCGCGTAACCTGCGCGCGCGCGTGCGCCAGTATGTGCGCGGAGATGACAAACGCGCCCAGATCCAGTTTCTGATGCAGAAGGCCAGATTCCTCGAAACCGTGATTACAGATACGGAAAAAGAGGCGCTGATCCTGGAAAACACCCTGATCAAGAAGCACAAGCCGCGCTACAATATCAACCTGCGTGACGATAAAACGTATGTTTCCCTGCGCATCGATCTCAATGAGGAGTACCCGGCCATCAAGGTGGTACGCCGAGTCAAACGCGATAAAGCCATGTATTTCGGTCCCTACGCGTCGGCAGGGGCGTTGAAGCAGACCCTGAAGGAGATCCAGCGCATTTTCCCTCTGCGCCGCCATCCGTGGTCCCAATGTAAAAGGCGTGAACGCCCGTGTCTGTTCCACCAGATCGGGCAGTGCAGCGCCCCGTGCCACGGAAAGATAAGCCGTGAGGATTACCGCGCACAGGTGCAGGAGGTGATCAAGTTCCTCTCCGGGCGCCAGAGTGAGGTGGTGGAGGATCTGCGTCAGCGCATGTTTGCCGCCTCGGAAGCGATGCAGTTCGAGGAAGCGGCGCGCCTGCGCGATCAGATCAAGGCTATTGAGGAGACCCTGGAGCAGCAGAAGGTGGTGAGCCGCGACGGCGCGGACATGGATGTGGTGGGGATCGCGCACCTTGAAGGGGAGGTGGAGCTGTGCATGCTGTGTGTGCGCGGCGGACGCCTGGTGAGTCGGCGCACCTTCAACCTGCGCTGGATTGTCCCCGAAGATCAGCTGCTGCTTGAATTCCTCCAGCAGTACTACAGTCGCGATCCGGTGATTCCCCCGACCCTGCTTCTGCCTGTGTGGCCCGAAAGCCATGAGGTTCTGCGCCAGTGGCTCGAAGAACAGCGCGGTGCCAGGGTCAACGTGCGCGTGCCTCAGCGCGGGGAACGCCACGAACTGGTGCTCATGGCGCAGCGCAACGCCCAGGAACACGCGCGCGAGCGTGGCGATCGGCGCGAGGCGCGCATCGCGGTGCTTGAACAGTTGCGCAGCGCACTGAAGCTCAAACGCTTGCCTGTGCGCATGGAATGCTATGATATCTCCAATATCCAGGGGGAGCATACCGTGGCGAGTATGGTGGTTGCCACCCACGGCGAGGCGGACAAGGATGAATACCGTCACTATCGCATAAAAAGCGTAAGCGGTGCGGATGACTACGCCTCCATGCAGGAGGTGCTGCGCCGTCGCCTGACCCGCGGGATACGCGAGGACAACCTCCCGGATATGATCCTCCTCGATGGCGGTAAGGGACAGCTCTCGTCTGCGGAGCAGGTGCTTGTCGAGCTCGGGCTTGAGCATGAACTCGATCTGGTGTCCATTGCCAAGAGCCGGGTGAAGCGCAACGTGCGCGGGCATGCGGTGGAGCGCAGTGAGGAACGCTTCTTCCGTCCCGGGCGCAAGAATCCCATCACCCTGCGCGCCGGTTCCGCACCCTTGTACATGCTCGAACGTCTGCGCGACGAGGCGCATCGCTTCGCCATCACCCATCACCGCCG
>JBNGCY010000043.1:0-22617 GCA_049975505.1 Desulfuromonadaceae bacterium
CATCTTTCTATTAATTGCCCGACACTGTCAGCGCGAAATATCAAAACTCCCTCGATCTGTCGGCCTGTTACCTATAAGGAATCTGTTTGATTTCTGACACATCGATGCTGCGCAAGGTAAAGCGTCCCACCAGTTCGCGCAGCTGCATCGCCTGACCATTGAGTTCTTCACTGGCTGCAGCGCCCTCTTCTGCGCTGGCGGTGTTCTGCTGCGTAACCTGGTCAATCTGGCCCAGACCTACATTAATTTCGCTTATACCCTGAGCCTGTTCATCACTGGCTGCGGCAATATCCCCGACGAGGGCACTGACTTTATTAATTTCCGCGACAATTTCTTCGAAGGATTCGGCGGTTTTATCCGCAATCTGAGCTCCATTTCGGGTTTTTTCCACGGAACCCTCTATTAGATCCGCGGTTTCCTGCGCAGCTTTGGCACTGCGTGCTGCCAGACTGCGGACCTCTTCGGCTACAACCGCAAATCCTTTACCATGTTGTCCGGCGCGAGCTGCTTCAACGGCCGCATTAAGAGCGAGCAGATTGGTCTGGAAAGCTATCTCATCAATAACCTTGATGATCTTTGATATACTTTGCCCCGCTTCATCAATCTGCGCCATTGCCCCCACCATTTCATGCATATGCGTATTACCCTCAGCAGCACTTCTGCTCGCTTTTTCCGACAGGCCTTTGGCTTCGGATGCATGTTCAGCATTTTGTTTTATCTGCGCAGTCAACTGATTCATTGAAGCGGCTATCTCCTCCAGGGAACTGGCTGATTCTGTCGCCCCCTGAGACAGAGACTGGCTGCTGTCTGCCACTTCTGCAGACCCGGTGGCTATCTGGTCACAGGCCACCTGTACCTGATGGAGAATATCGTTGAGGTCGGAAGTCATTTTTTGCAACGCCAGACCGAGCCGATCCCGGTCTGAAGCGAGTTCGACCTCCTGACTTATATCTCCCGCTGCCACTCTTTCGGCCAGTTCGGCCTTCTGCTCCAGACTGTCCGCCATGGAATCAAGCGCCCGGGTAAGAACGCCGAGCTCATCTCGCCGTGAGTCGTTAAGCCGGGTTGACACATCACCAAGTCTTATCTTTTCGGCGAACGCTACACCGGTACGGATGGCGTTAACGATACTAGTAACCGCAAGGTAGATAACCAGCCCCATAAGAGCGACAACCCCTGCGCTTACATACACACTGATATTGCGAACCTTGTTTATAGGGGCAAAAATATCTTCCAGTTCCGCCCCACTGGCAATAATCCAACCGGTTTTTTCTATGGGTTTATAACTGACAATTTTGTTTATTCCCTTCCATGGATATTGAATAAAGCCACTTTTCTGTTTCAGAATCTTCTGGCCCCATTCATATTTGGCAATTCCCTCTTTAAGCACGTTATTTCTGTCCGGATGGGAAAGAAATGTCCCGTCAGCATCAACCAGATACGCATATCCACGCTCACCAACCTGAACGGTGGATATAAATTCGTTATTAAAGCCCTGCATATCCACAACACCGGCCAGAACGCCGACAATCCTCTCATCCAGGGTAACTGGCTCAGCTATGGCAAATATGGGGTTGGAGCTGGCTTTGCTGCGCAATACTTTGGATATAGCGCTCTGCCCCGAGAGGGCCTTTTTCACGTAGTCGCGGCTATGCAGATCAAGGCCGATATTCTCCTGATCCGAGCTTGAGACAACCTTGCCCTCAGTATCTATCAAAGCGAGAAATTCGTAACTGCCGTATGTGGCATACATTTTTTTCAACACAGCGTCAGTGCTTGAGTCTTGCATGCCATCGGAAGTAAAAGCCTTTGCCATGTGCTGTTGTGAAGCCAGAATGCGAATATCACGCTGATGATCAACAACCCAGTCATTAATCATATCCGCCAGAGTACTGACTTCGTGGTGCATGCGTGTTTGAATATTTTCTTCCAGTGCATCACGGGATACGCTGTAGCTGATAAACGTTACCAGGGCAAGCCCGAGAACAGCCACACTCAGTAGAGGAAACAGGAATTTGCCTTTCAGATTCATTCTCATCTAACGGTCTCCATAAATCAGTAAAATGTTGTATATAAATATCTGACTGTTTTAGTCAAAACTTCATGCCACATATAGGCGGAATAAATGACGCGGGTTCAACTACGTGGTGACTATCTTATTAAGAAAGGTGCCGACCATGCGTTCATTTTTATCAACCAGTTCATTCAACAGGTCAGCGGCGGGGATAATGTATTCATGCTCATCGCGGTTGTGGAGTAAATCTCTGCCAATTTCATGGGTTAGACGGTGTAGCTGCTCAAGCTCGTCGAGGAAGTGCGGTTCCAGCGAGGCCCTGACTGATGGATTTTTCAACCACCGCCCGAGTTCGCAGTTATTTTCGTCCATTTCGGGCTTGTTTTTACTTTTTCCCTGAGCAAAAAGCAATACCTGTTTGCACCAGGCCCGGTGTGATACACAGATGCGTATACCCTTCATCTCCGGTCGGCTCAGAGGTCTGGTTTTCAACCAGCTTGCATCTGCTTTCCAGTTTTTCATCCACGCCGGGACATCCTGCGCCGGCATGGGGCGCCCGATGCCGTAACCCTGTGCCCATTCACATCCGAGCTGAAGCAGCATCTGCCCGTGTTCTACCGTTTCAACCCCTTCTGCTATCACCTGGCGTCGGAAGGCACGTGCCATTCCGATTATGCCCTCGAGAATTGAGAGGTCATCCGGCGATTCGAGCATACCGCGGACAAAAGTCTGATCAATTTTCAGCACCTGCACAGGGAGATGCTTAAGATAACTCAGGGATGAATACCCGGTACCGAAATCATCCAGGGCGATATTGACCCCTATTGCTCTACATTCCTGGATAATCCTGGAAACATGTTCCAGATCTTCGATGGCACTGGTTTCAAGCACTTCAACTTCCAGATCACTCTTTTGTACGTGTGGATATTTTTGCAGCATCTGTTTCAATTCATCCACAAAGGATTTTTGCTGCAGATGGTACCCTGAAACATTGACACTCACCGGAAGGTGGATACCGTCTTCATGCCAGCTCTGGATCTGTTTCAGGGCCGAATCGATAACCCAGCGTCCCAGTTCAACATCCAAGGGATGTTGCTCGATATCAGGGAGAAACGAGGCGGGTGCGAGCAGACCTTTTTCGGGATGATTCCAACGGATCAGGGCTTCTGCGCCAATGATGTCCTCACTGCGCATATTCACCTTCGGTTGATAGTACAGGCAGAATTCACCTTCCTGTAAACCCCTGGAGATCTGCTCCAGCTTGCGGTTGTGATCGAGCTGATTTTTCTGGCGATCAATATTGAACAAGTAGACGCTACTGCCACCCTGGAGTTTAGTCTGATACATGGCATGATCTGCCTGGCGCAGCAAATGCCCGCCATTGTGCTCGCCATGCTGTGGATACAGGGTCACTCCCATGCTGCAGGAGGTTGAGATCTGGTGACGATCCCATATAAAAGGTTCTGATACAGCGCGCTGGATCAGATCCGCCTGCTTAAGGTAATCCTCTTTCTCATCCAGGCATCCAAGAACCACGACAAATTCGTCTCCCCCGATTCTGGCGACCAGATCAGCGGGGCCAAGGTGTGCCTGGATACGGGTAGCGGTTTCACGCAGAAAAGCGTCCCCCACATTCTGGCCGTACTCATCATTGATCTGTTTGAAATTATCCAGATCAATACTGCAAACAGCCACGTAAAATTCGGAGTTATATGCCTTCAGAATACATTGGGACAGAAAACGTTTTAGTGTTTCACTGTTGGGCAGACCAGTCAAAGGGTCGTAATCACTAACCTGCCTGAGCTTCTTTTCATGCTCTTTCTGGCGGGTGACATCACATGAAAGAAAAACGTGATTTTTTACCGCGCCATCATTGGCGTAAATCCTGGTCAGAGTGACAGACTGCTCAAATTTTTCTCCGGATTTTCGCGTACTCTGCACCTCAAAACGTAGACAGCCCTTATCTTCGGAATTGATTAAAGCCTCTGCCAAATTCAAGGTTTCGCAGAGATCGGCCTGGAGCCAGGCTCCAAGATCTTCACCCAGAACCTCGTCAGCAGCATATCCGGTAGTGGAACAGAAAGCCTCATTTACCCAGAGGATTTTCATTTCAGAATCCGTCACTGCCACATTTTCATGTGCATGGGCAAAAACCTTTAAGGCCAGGTGCATGTTATCCTGCAGCTGCCTCTGTTTACTGATGTCGGTTTTTGCTGCGCCGATAATGCCAGTCATTTCATCACTGAAATACCTGACACCGTGCAGGTGATCTTTACGGAACCGTGTAAGAGGAAGCCTTACTTTTAAACATTTAAAGCGCGAACGCAGAAGAAAAATGGCAAAACCCAAAGTAACGACAAAGGCATAACAGGATATTGCATCTAAAGACATAAAATATCTCAAAAAATTTCGTCAGGTGTGGGCGCCTTGGAATCAGATTATCGCCATCAAACGAACAACAGAGCACTGTATTGAGCAATGTTTACAGGTCAGGCATTTTATTTATTATTAATTTTATGTCAATCATAAATTATAAAATAATTACATATTTGATTTACACTCGATTACTCTTGAGATAAAGAAGGAAGTAAAAATAAACGGATCACAAAATTAAGTTCCCTCTTATAATTCCATCTCTGGATTGATGTATGTTTTGATGGCGTCGTAAAAGTCCGCCCTACGGCGTTAGGGCGTCTTTTCAGGACCTCCACATACCACTAGGATGCCTTCGCCCCTGAAAACCCACCAGACCTAATAGGACGAAATTTTTGCGTAGCCTTCTTATGTTTTTTTGCGAAAGTATCTATATATATTTTTAATATAACTTTTCCTCTGTTATGCTTTGAAAACAGCCTGAAGAGGATGGAGAAAGAGTATGCCTGTATATCTCGACTGCAATGCCACCACCCCGGTTGAACCTGCGGTTGCGGCGCTGGTAACACGCTTTGTGCAACATGAGTACGGCAATGCCGCGAGCCCGATCCACGATTACGGGATGTTCGCGCGTGCAGCAGTAGAGCATGCGCGCAAACATGTGGGGAAGGTGGTAAATGCGCGTCCGGATGAAGTTATGTTTACCAGTGGCGCCACTGAAGCAAACAACATGGCGATTCTGGGGCTGTTTGAGGCCGGAGAAAAACAGCGGCGTCGGCATGTGATAACCACCGCCATTGAACATAAAGCGGTGCTTGAGCCCTGTGAAGAACTGCAGCGCAAGGGGTTTGAGGTGGATGTGATCCCTGCCAATCCGGATGGACGATTTTGCGTGGATGCTCTAGCCCGCGCCCTGCGCCCCGATACCCTGCTGCTCTCGACCATGCAGGTAAACAATGAAACCGGAGTGCTGCAGCCGCTGGATGAAGTCGCACGCATCTTACACGGGCACGAGGCACTGTGGCATGTTGATGCCGCCCAGGGATACGCCAAGGAACTTGAGCAACTACGCCATCCGCGCATCGACATGCTGTCACTGAGCGGGCATAAAATATACGCTCCCAAGGGGATTGGTGTCCTGATAGTGCGCAAACGTGCGGGGGAATTCCCGCCTCTGCATCCCATCATGTTTGGTGGCGGGCAGGAACAGGGCCTGCGTCCGGGCACCCTGCCTGTACCTCTGATTGCCGCCCTGGGCGAAGCGGCCAAACTCGCTCTGCGTAACCATGACGAACGCGTGGCAAGCTGTGTTGCGTTTCGGGCTGAAGCGCTGGAAGCACTGGAGAGTCTCGGGGCGCGCCAGAACGGGGATGAAAGCGCGACCCTGCCCCACTGCATCAATGTTTCCCTGCCGGGGATCACTTCAGATAAGACCATAGAAGCGCTGAAAGAGGTAATCGCTATATCGAGCACTTCGGCGTGTACCTCCCACATGCGTATCCCCAGCCATGTACTCCACGCCATGGGATGCACGCAAGAGGAGGTGGAGTCTTCCCTGCGCTTTTCATGGTGTCATCTCACCCCTGATGTTGACTGGGACAGAGTGCAGGATATTTTACGCACCCTGGTTTAAAACTGATGCAACGGTTCCGTAAGGACTGGTGCATTCATTTCAAGGGACACGGCTGTTTGCAATTGAGAGCATGGATACCACAAGTTTTCACCTGTGGGAGCAGGACAAATACAAACTAGACAAAGGAGCTGAATATGAACGTATTTACAGAACTGGAAAAAGCGGTAAATGAGCAGTTCGAGCACGGGGATCTGCCCAAGTGGCTTGCGGATCCGGTCCTGGAGGTGGCGTATTCCCCCCATCTGTACGAGGATAATGAATATCTGCTGGAACTGCTTCTGGAGCAGGTGCAGGAATACGATGTATACGCCGAAGCCGGATGTTGCAAATGGGCATATGATCACTGGGATATTCAGAGAACCCTGAAATGGCTCAAGGAGGGTAAATAAGTATTTTTGAACGCCTCGAATCAGCTCTGCACGCGGCCCGGGAGGAGCAGGAACTCCCAAATCATCTTGTCGGTGAAGTGGAGCTTATTCTCCGTCGGCGCGACATCTTTCACGGCCGAACACAAAAAATCGAAGAACTCATTCACATGCTGGAGGTGTACGACACTTACGCCCAGACCGGCTATACAGGCAAGGGTGTTGACAGCGCTATCCTGCAGGGAGCGTTGAATAGGATGCATGCTCAGGATCAGCCATGGTGCAGATGATGCTTTTTCATCAGGTCATAAAAGGTGGGCCGGGTTACACCCAGATCTTCAGACGATCTGGCCACATTCCCGTCATTTTTTTTCAGGGCGGTCACCAGCATATCGCGCTCTAAACGATCACGAGCCTCTTTCAGGGTCATGCCCTGAGTGGAGAAGTCGTGTTCCGGCTCTACCCTATCCTCAAAACCCAGATCGCAGGGCTCAAGCACCGGACCCTCGGCGAGAAGGATCCCCCGTTTGATTTTGTTTTCCAGCTCACGCACATTGCCGGGCCAGGAGTATTCCTTCAACCCTGCTTCAGCGGCGGTACTGAACCCTTTGACTTTTTTCCTGTATTCGGCGACATAGCGGTTCAGAAAATAGTTGGCCAGCAGGATAATATCCTCTCCGCGCTCACGCAGTGGAGGCAGTTTGATAGTGATAACGCTGATACGATAAAAGAGGTCTTCGCGAAATTCCCCTTTGCTGATGGCGGCATCGATATCAGTATTAGTCGCGGCAACAATGCGTGCATCCACCGCGATCTCTTCGCGGCCCCCGACACGCTGGAGTTTTTTATCCTGTAAAAAACGCAGAAGTTTTACCTGCAAAGAGAGCGGAAGCTCACCGATTTCATCCAGAAACAGTGTACCCTCGTGGGCATATTCCACCTTCCCCTTGACCTGACCTACTGCGCCGGTAAACGCACCTTTTTCATGCCCGAAGAGTTCAGTTTCGAGCAGGTTTTCCGGAATGGCCCCGCAGTTGATCGGGATTATCTTACCCTGGTTGCGCAGACTCAGGGTATGGATCGCCCTGGCGACCAGCTCCTTGCCGGTTCCGTTTTCCCCCAGGATCAGGACCGGGATATCTGCCGTCGCCACCTTGCGGATAGTGGTGAACACCTCCTCCATTTGCGGGCACTGCCCGAGAATTCCCAGCCCACCGCTTTCATCCGACCAGGATGTCGCGAGCAGGCGGCGGTTTTCCTGCTCCAGATCCGCAAGGTGAAAAGCCCGCTGCAGAATAATCTTCAGCTCTGCGAGCTCAATGGGCTTGCGGTAGAAATCATACGCCCCGAGTTGTACCGCTTTCAGCGCATTGCCGCGCTCTTCATTTCCAGACAGGACAATCACCTTGGTTTCAGCCTGCTCATGCAGCACCTCCTCAAGGCAGCGCAAACCCTCGGAGGCCCCGTCAACATCCGGGGGCAAACCCAGATCGAGGGTCAGCACCCTGGGTTTATGGCGCCGAAAGAGTTTCAGGGCTTCTTCTGCATCCTGAGCCAGAAGCACCTGATACTCTTTCCCGAGTCCCCATTTGAGCTGTTTGCATATCTCGGGGCTGTCATCGACTATCAGCAGTTTTTCCACGTTATTCCTCACTTACCCGTATATAACAACTGTTGAGCTAAGACTTATGGCACCCATTCCAAGGGACACTTTGCGCCGTCCATGGCCGTTCGACTGTCGCCGTCCATGGCGACAGACGCCCTTTCCATGGGTACCATAAGTCTCTGCCACCAATGGAAAGGGAATAGTTTTTTTCACGCATATAGTTATACTGGTGTTGCAAAAGACGAATTATTCGGCCAGAGGTAGCCAAATGGTGAATCTTGCCCCCTGCCCCGCTTGACTTTCAACTTCAATGCGGCCTCCGTGGTGTTCAATTACCTGACGGCACTGGTATAATCCGATTCCCATCCCTTTTATTTTGGTACTTTCAAACGGTTTGAACAGCCGGGTGCGGATAAACTCCTCACTCATTCCACAGCCGTGATCCTCGACTCTGACCCAGGCCTGGGCGTTTCTACCCACCCTGACCTCTATCGGCTGATCTGCATCGGACGCTTCCCGCGCATTGTGGAGCAGGTTCAGGATCACCTTTTCCACTTCGATTTCATCCGCCCTTACCTGTACCGCTTCCCCTTCGAGCCTGATCATGGGATTGGCGGCCTGACGTACAGCCTGTTGCGCCCGGGCGAACAGATCGGTTTCCTGCAACTGCAGTTCCGGTCGGCGTTTGACATTCTGCAGGCGCGAGATGAGCCTGTTCATGTGCTCCACCGTATTATCCAGGGTCTCGAACATATCGTGGCGAAATTCAGGATCATCGATATACTCGTGCGCATTTTCCATCACCAGAGCCAGGCTGGAAACCTGGTTTTTCAGATCGTGGATGACAAAGGTGGAAACCCTGCCGATGGCCGTCATCTCTTTGGCCGCGACCAGATCAGCGTACAACTTACGGCTGAGCAGAACCCCGATCGCCTGATGGGCCAGAATCTTCATCAGGTCAAAATCTTCATAGGTCAGCATTTCCTCCTCATAGACCCGGCGCCCCAGAGCGATAAACCCTTCAATGCCGTGATTGAAACACAGCGGAATAAGAAATCTGCACCCGTGTTCACGCAGAGCCTGCCACTCTTCATCCAGATCCACCTGCGGGTTTGTGATATCGGTCACCCAGCTGCAGTCATCCGCACGTTCACGGGGAAAATGTCCGGACAGATCCGGAATATGCATCTGCATTTCATGCCGGGCCTGACATTTGAACATCCCCCCTTCATGGGCACGCAGAAACAGGGCAGCCCCCCGCACGGAAAACGTTTCCGCATAAAAAGCCAGAATCTGCGCTTCAAGCTCCTCTCTGCTCCTGGCCTGAGAGAGGCGCGAGGTGAATTGCAACCACTCGGTGCGATAATCGTATTTTTTCTGGTAAAAGTTCTTGTGCAGGGCAACCTGGATGCGCCTCTTCACTTTTTCTGAAAGAAGCAAAATCACCAGCAGCAGCCCTGCAAGTACCGCCAGCGTGAGCAACAGAATGCGATTGTGTGCCAGGTTGAGATATTGCATCCCGGTACCGAAAAGCCCAAGAACAATCAGGTAGCACCCCACCACCAGAATCACTACCGAACGATATGCCAGTTCGCGGGAAACCTGCAGGGCGACGACTCCGCCCCGATACAGACGGCTGTAGCCCATGAGCAGCACTCCCAGGGCCAGGCTTCCGGTGCGTACCGGGATCAGGTTCATATCCACCGAACGGTACAGAAGCGCCTGGCTGTAGTAGAGCACCAGTACGGACAGGATCAGTCCGGTTCCGATCACTTCAAACTTCACTCTCCAGCGGTCGGGGCGTTCCAGCGCCATATAGGTACGCTCCAGATAACAGAGCGCCGCTACCAGAACAATCATTAAAGCGACATAGAACCAGTACCCCGCCGGACGCAGAAACAGCACGTTCTCGGAACCGAAATCGGGAGAATAGAGCATGCTTGACGGTGAAAGCAGCGCGGCAATTACAGGCAGACAGCATGCGCCCAGCAGAAAGATCCAGGCCGCCAGGGAAAGTCTGTTTTGCCCTCTGGCGCGAGCATAAGTCACACAAAAAAGGAACCAGCCTGCCGCCAGAGATCCTTCGGCAACAAGACATATCTGTTTCCCCGCCAGCAACCCTAAAGGATTGAGCAAAATCAGGAGGTCGCAGATTTCCACCGCTGCTGCTCCACATAAACCCACGCCAAGACCCAGGGTCGAAATGTGCCATTGGCGCCGGAACACAATCAGAGCCAGATACACCAGCACAAAGGCAACAACGCTGTATGTCAACACCGCCTGAGACATCATCAATCTGCTTTCGGGAATTAACAGCGGAACAAAAAGAATCCGCCCTCAGGCACTATTGCGGCAATACCTCTTTGATGAACGGATAGACCCTGCGTACAAAGTCGCGCAATAACGCCACAGGTTTATCATCTTCCTCACGGTAACGGGTTGAAATGCGAATAAAAGCCGAATCACGGCGCTCGTATAACATTGAATTGAATATTTCCGCCATCTTCAGGGAGTATTCATTGGTCAGAGTTCTGCCACGCACCTGATACCAATAGATAAACAGCTCCCTGTGATCGCCATTGCGATACACCGCCTCGACCACATTCAGATCTTCCCCTTCTCCATCAAGGGTACGGACTTCTTCTGCTTCCAGCGTCCAGCCGCTCCCCGGCAGGCAGTGCCTGGGTGAATGGATGGGGCCGCTATCCGGGCCGCCGCCGTGGTAGCCTATGTACATGGCAATATCGCCTGCCCCGGGATCATTGTCCGTATGCCGATAGGCGCGATACACATAATCTGTAGGACGCAGTTGCGCCATAACTGCATCACTGAAATAAAAATCATCCGTCTGCACCCACTCTCCCACCTGCCCGGGGAGATCCTGGAGGGGGCGCGCTACCGGGACTTCAATATCACGATGCATCCCCACAAAAATAGCGCTTGCAAGAAGTAGGACATAGATCAGATAAAAACGCCAACGCATCATGAAGACCCCCAGCGCCGCAACAGCATCCCCAGTAAAAACAGCATGATCATGGCAGTGGCAAACACCACCAGGCCGGCAAATTCGTGAAAGAACCCTTCGGCTGCGGCTGCGCCGTAGTATTGCGCCAGCACCCCGGTAATAATCACGCGCAACATATTGGTAAAAATCGCAATAGGGACAGCTGAGAGCACAACCACAGTGCGCTTGATATTGGATGTCTGGGAGAAAAACGCATACGCCACTGCCAGAGCCAGCAACGACATGAGCGAACGCAACCCGCTGCATGCATCGGCCACTTCCAGAACCGTCTGGGGAAAATGGATGATGTTGCCTTCGCGCCAGACTATAATCCCCATCATCTTAAGACTGATAACCGAGAACTTTGCTACCATCAGTTTGAGGGGGAAAGCCATGGCATTGTAGACAATATAAGGCAGGGGAACCATGAACAGCAAAAACCCCGTCGGCAGCGCCAGAGCCCGCAAAACCCTCCATCCGCACCAGAACAGAATAATCCCCGCCAGGAGAAACACCAGCGATGAGCGCATGGAAAAATATTCGGTTCCGACATGCCCCATAAAAAGCAGGAGGAGACTGCACACCACCACGAACAGTCCTGCGGAGGATGGCCGGATTTCGATATTGCGGATTTCAGGCCAGGTCTGCCACACAAAATACGCGGAAATAAGCGGAACCAGAAATCCGTGAGAATAGTTCGGATCATTGCTCCAGTCCGCAACCATGGGAGGGATGACGTTGCGATAGGTCAGCGCCAGACACACCAGCAGAGTCAGCATGTGCCAGCGATTGCGGCATACGAACTCTGAAAACGTAATCCTGCTTGTCGCAATACCCATCAGCACTCTCCAGCTTGAATGCGCAACAAAATCTCCACAATACGTTCAGCCGCATGGCCATCCCATTTCTCCGGAATACGCCCTTTGGGTGGAGGTGATGTCAGCACATGGCGCGCCTGCTCAAGAATTTTGTCCCTGTCGTTACCCACCATGATGTTGGTGCCCTGCTCACAGGTAATGGGACGTTCAGTATTGGGACGCATAGTCAGACAGGGCACTCCGAGTACGGTTGTTTCCTCCTGCAGGCCGCCGCTGTCGGTGAGGACGAGACGCGCACCCATGTTGAGATGGAGAAACTCCAGATAACCCAGAGGTTCGGTAATAATAATTCCACCTTTGGGGGGTGAGATATTGAAGAAACCGTCCAGACCAAAGTGTTCCACCATTTTTCTGGTACGGGGGTGAATGGGGAAAACCACCGAAATTTCATGCGATATCTCAGACACCGCTTCGAGAATACCTGATAATATGTCCCGTTGGTCGACATTGCCGGGCCGGTGCAGGGTCAGGGTGGCATAACTCCCCTCTTCCAACCTCATTCGGGTGCGCAGATCGAGGGTTGCAGCCATATCCCGATGTTTCATCAGGGTGTCTATCATCACATTGCCGACAAAAAATATCCGCTGCGGGTCAATCCCCTCACGCTTAAGATTGCGTCCGGCTATGTCATCGGTGGTAAAGAGGTAATCGCACAGCACATCGGTACACAGGCGGTTGATCTCCTCCGGCATCGACATATCCCGCGAGCGTAACCCCGCTTCCACATGCCCTACCCGAATCCCCAGTTTTTTGGCCGTGATGGTGCAGGCCATGGTGGAGTTAACATCTCCGACAACCATAACCAGATCCGGCTTTTCTTTCTGGCATAATTGTTCAAATGCGAGCATGATTTTTGCGGTCTGTTCCGCGTGGGAACCACTGCCGACGCCGAGATCCACATCAGGACGCGGCATTCCCAGATCGACAAAAAATGAATGACTCATTTTTTCGTCATAGTGCTGCCCGGTATGGAGCAGCATATGCTCAATTCTCAGCGGATACCCGTTCATGGCCTCGATAATTGGGGCCATTTTCATAAAGTTAGGACGCGCTCCAACCACATTGAGCACTTTAAGACGCTTCACATCCCCTCCATTTCTTTTTGATCCTGCCTTTTGCATCGCATATTTCAGGACTTTGATTTAAAGCCGATTCGACATCTTTACGGATTGTCCATATTAACGGACGCATAAAGATACTTGTTCCCTTCAAAACTTTGGCAACATCCATTACGTAAGGACGCCTTTTCCCGCGATGTTCGACAAATTCCCCCACCGGAGTCAGATTACCGCCAAGACGGCTGAAATGTGTGGCCAGCATGCGCTCGGTGACCAGATACAGGGTTTTAACTCCATAAAACGAAGCCAACTCAAGCATTCCGATATACAGACCGACGGGGATATACGGAAAACGGCGGCGGCCCTGCATACTTCCATCATGATCCAAATTGAGGGATACAGGATTCCCACGCTCATTTTTTCTGCGCCTGAAATCAGCCACAATGGCAAGACGTGAAACTTCAGCGACTTCACTCCTTGCCATTGCATCAAGGTCTGGATGGCCGGGGTACAGACTGTTTTTACATAAATCCTGTAATGGAAGTGAATGATTTAAATCAAGCGTATTTGGCAACACGATACGCACACAACCTATATAACGCTGAGAGTTAACCGCCATAAGGAGACAGTGGAGAGCATTTTCATCGTAGGCATCCATTTCAAGCCCGGTTTCACTCTCGGGTTCCCATCCAAGCTCTTCACAGTATACTTCATGTCTGATCCGTAGTGCTTCGTTGACCAATTGGGGAGTTGTTGCCGGAACAACCTTGAAATATTTTTTAAAATGCTTGTGTAAGTACAGCATTTCACGAGAATGTGATATTTTGGAATAGAACGCTGGAGCAGACATAAAGCAACTCCCTGGACAGGTTTCCCCGTCAATATAGAGACATTACTGCAAAACATACACATTAATTTTCACACATAAATATCAATTTTTTCAAGCACATAAGTGATATGATTTTATCCTAGCATAACTACGATATTGCTCAACTTTAGAGATCTACAAATATCCATCAAGGAGTAAATATAATTTTGCCTAACGGCTTAATAAGAAATATATTGAACTGTCCACCACTTGCGCCGATAAGATCGTGGTGCCTGAATTTGATCCGCACAGAATCACCCGGATAGAAGAGATACCGGTGCATGACAACAGTAACGAAATCAGGATGGGCAGAAGCAGACGCGGGCGTGGTATACTCAGAAAAGCAGACAATTATTCAGGAAAGGGAATATCCGCATCGGCGTATGCCGCAGGAAGGGCTGCCGGGTCAGATCGCTCCTGCCCATCAAGCGGCCGTTGCGGTGGCAGAAACTCCGGCGCATGCGTCAGGAGCACATCAGAAAAGCGATGCGGATACTTTCGGGCAGATGATTACACTATATATCACCCGCGCCCGTAGGCATCATCAAAGCGGACAATATCATCCTCTTCAAGGTATTCGCCGCTCTGCACTTCGATGATTATCAGGGGCACCTTGCCGGGATTTTCAAGGCGGTGTTTCTCACCACTGGGGATAAAGGTGGATTCGTTGGTCTTGAGGAGAATCTCCTTCTCTCCATTCACTATCCTGGCAGTTCCCCTTACGACCACCCAGTGTTCACAGCGGTGGTAGTGCATCTGCAGCGACAATGATGCCTGGGGCTTAACCACAATCCTCTTGATCTTGAAGCGATCTCCGCGTTCAATTTCGGTATAGGTTCCCCACGGGCGATGTACGGTGGCGTGGGTGCGATAGGCCGGGTGCTGCATCTCCTTCAGATGGCGCACCACCTGCTTGACCTCCTGGGCACAACTTTTATCCGCAACCAGAAGCGCATCACGGGTATCAACCACGATCAGATCCTGCACCCCGAGGGTGACCACGAGGCGGTCTTCACTGCGGATATAGCAATTGGTGCACGAAAACGGGATAACCTCGCCTTCGACACAGTTTCCTGCGTCATCGCATTCCACATGTTCTCCGATAGCCGTCCAGGAACCCACATCGCTCCACCCGAGATCACACCCAACCACGGCAACATTTTCAGCTTTTTCCATCACGGCATAGTCAATGGAGATATCCGGCAGAGTTGCAAAGAGCGCTTCGGGTATTTGCAGAGGACCACCGATCCGGGTCATCTCCTCCCAGCACTTCAGCGCTCCCTGATACACCTCCGGCGCGTTCTGTTCGAGTGAACGCAGGAATGTCCCCGCACTGAAACAGAATATCCCCGCATTCCAGAGGTAATTTCCCGAATCCACATACTCGCGGGCGACGTCTGCATCCGGTTTCTCGGTAAAGGTCTTTGCCCGGCGGCTACTCAACCCCGGAGGGCAGTCACTTCCCCCGCACGCTTCGCCGGTTTCAATATAGCCAAATCCGGTATCCGCGCGCTCCGGCTTGAGCCCGAAGGTGACCAGCATATCGTCGGCTGCAAGTTCGGTGGCCAGTTTAACTGCGTCAATAAAATCATCCGCTTTGTGAATAATGTGATCCGCCGGCAGAACCAGCAACTGGGCATCCTCGCCGAATTTCTCCGCCACACACAGAGCAGCCATGGCGATGGCGGGGGCGGTATTACGTGCGCACGGCTCCAGAATAAATTCCAGATTCGGCGCCTGGGCGATGGCACAATCGCGATACGCATCCAGAGCCTGAAAGTAGTAATCCCGGTTGGTTACAGTGAGAATCTCCCCCACATCTTCACACGCAGCGGCACGGCGGTATGTTTTCTGGATCAGGCTTTCGCCATCCGGCAGACGCATGAACGGCTTAGGGTAGGATTCGCGCGAAACCGGCCACAGGCGTGCTCCGATTCCACCTGACAGAACTACGGGGATTAACACTCACAACCTCCTACCTTTTGAATTAAACCAGATTGAAACTGCACAGGATTATTCTACCGTTACACTTTTGGCCAGATTTCTGGGCATATCCACATCGTTCCCCAGGCGAACGGCAATCTCCATCGCCAGAAGCTGTACCACAACCAGCATAGCAAAAAATTCGAGCATGGGATGATCGTACTGCTCAATCATTATAAGATCATCCGCGAGCTCAAAATCCTCCGCCGTTATGGCGACAATGGTGGAATCGCGCGCGGAGAGTTCTTCTACATTGCTTTTGATTTTTTCATACAGAATACTCCGCGGCATCAGGGCGATGGTAAACAATTCCGCATCCGCAAGGGCAATCGGTCCGTGTTTCATCTCCCCTGCCGGATACCCCTCCGCATGGAGATAGCTTATCTCCTTGAGTTTCAGCGCACCTTCAAGGGCAAGGGGATAAAAGATATCCCTGCCGATAAAAAAGAAACCATGCCCGTGCAGATAGCGTTTCGACATACGTGAGAGTCGGTCATGCAGAGAAGTGGGAACCGTTACCACCTGGACACACTGCTGGGCGATACTTATCTCGTGCTGCACCTGCTCGGGAGTAAGGGTCTTGCGCCCCTGCCCCCAGTACAGAGCCAGGAGCCACAGGGTCATAACCTGGGCGGAAAAAGCCTTGGTGGAAGCCACCCCTTTTTCGATCCCGGCGCGCAGCAGAAGAGCCCGTGAAGCAGCACGCACCATAGAGCTGTTATCCACATTACACAGTACCAGGGTTTCGAGCCCCTGTGCGCGCGCAAGTTTAAGAGCCTCGAGGGTGTCGGCAGTTTCCCCGGACTGCGAAATTGCAATAAACAATGCATCCTGATCCAGTATCGGCTCCCGATAGCGGAATTCACTTGCCACTTCCACCTTTGCCGGGATCCCGGCGAGACGTTCGAACAGATAAGAACCGGTCAGCGCGGCATGATAACTGGTGCCACAGGCGCATAAAACAACGCGGGAAAACCGCTGCAGCCACTTCGGGGTGAAGGATTCCAGCACCACCCCATCCGCCCCCAGGCGTCCCCGTAGAATATCCGCCAACACCTGGGTCTGTTCGTATATCTCCTTTTCCATGAAATAGCGAAAGCCCTCTTTGCGAGCTGCCTGGGTACTGGCCGGCAGAGGCCTGACCTCCGGTTTCACTTGCCCCCCATACATATCAAACAGCTGCACGGAGGATTGCGTGGCCACGCCCCACTCCCCGTCTTCGATATACATGGCTTTATCGCACACACCAACCATCGCCGCATCTGAAGAAGCAAAATGGCATCCATCCGCAGAGAAACCCAACTGCAGAGGAGATCCCTGGCGCGCAAAATAGATATTCCCCGGAGCATATTCGGTTATCAGCAAAATGGCATACGCACCTTCGAGCTGATCCAGCGTTGCGCGAAATGCGGCAAGAACCTGATGCTCCTCTTCAGGTCTGTGGGGCAGTTGCTGTTCAAACAGATGCACAATTACTTCGCTGTCGGTCTGACTTAGAAATGGATCGGTCAGTTTTTTACGTAATTCACGATAATTCTCAATAATACCGTTGTGAACCACCTGACTGTGCACCAACCCATGCGGATGAGCATTGGCTTCCGTAGGTTTACCGTGGGTCGCCCATCGCGTATGTCCGATAGCGGTAACCGGACCGCTGCTGCGCATATCAGCAACCTTGGCTGCGAGATTGTCCAGCTTGCCCACCGCACGAAATCTGTGCAGACCATCTTCCTGCAACAGAGTTAAACCCGCGGAATCGTAACCGCGATATTCAAGTTCGCGCAGACCACTTAAAATTATTTCTGTAGCTTCTTTTTCTCCGATATAACCAACTATTCCACACACAGCAGATATCCATTTATTTGAAAGGGGGTGTAGGTAAAAAATATAAATACCAAATAATATCAGGATCTTAAGCGAGAGAAGGCTCTATAATGGCAGGTATTCTCAGCAAAGGAATAACCTTTTAGAAAAAAAGTTTCTCACACATCACAAAAATATCAAGCTCATGGTACTAAAACAACCTAATAATGAATTTTACGAACTGAAAACGTCTCATGCATACGTCGAAGCAGCGAGACAATTGCGCCTGGTTCTGTAATGGCGCGGCAGTTGGTGAATTTTGTCGCGGCAGGAATCCCGGTCACGCGCCACCCCCCCGCACAGATCCCGCTCAGGCATTTGACCGTTTATTGTCAAATAGACAACATGACCCGTACCAGGCAGAGGCAGCCACTGCTCCCTTTCTTTTTGGAAAACATTTGTCCTGTCCCTGGAATATACCCAATCCCTATAATTCCCTATCGTCCCTTATCGCGGTGAGAACCTTAATAATTGTAAGCACCTGCCCCCCCCTTGCGTTCTCAGAAAAAGCAATAAAGCAACAACACCCCATCCTGACTCCCAAAGTGCCTGTCCTTTTGCTCGTCCTTTTGCTCGTCTGCCTGTCCTTTTGCTCGTCTGAAAACTTTACACTACCTATTCCACTTTAAGTCAATCTTTTCCAAGATTCTGTATTTATTGATTATTTACTACTTGGCTCTATTTATGCGAGAGCTACAAAAGCTATCGTACTAGAAAAAAACTCCAGACACTCTTTAACATTCATGAAATCGATTTTTTTCCTGCAAGGAGGCTAAAATGAAGAAAACACTTATAATTTCAGTAACTTTACTTCTTATCTTCATTGCATGTCCGGCTTTTGCCACACCTGTGCATTTTGATATCAATGCAGGTGGGTTCGGATATGAGACGAGCTGGTCCATCACAGGACCCACTTTTTCGGCTGGTGTAAGCAGAATGGCAAATTATTCTACCTATTCTTACGAGTGGGATCTGAATCCCGGGCCATACAACCTCTATATGACAGACACCTGGGGGGATGGCCTGGATAATGGCGGTTCACTGCACTTGATTGTGGCCGGTATTTCTTTACTTGACTATGATACCCCTTCGAACGTGTTTCGTTCCACGTTCTCTTACGACTTTGATGTTCCGGGCACGAACCCCGTCCCCAAGCCTTCAACCTTCCTGCTGCTTGGCAGCGGATTGGCAGGTCTGGGATTTTACGCACGCAAGAAGAAAAAAGCGTAAAAAAAACCGACAGTACAATCTAATTCTGCAAATTGAAGCGGGGCCGGGAATGGCCCCGTTTTGTTTTCCCGGCGAAGCCGACAAACCCGGCCACCTGTAAGAAGGCGGTGCCACCCCAACTGAAGGAAAGACAATCCAACTGGCAAGGGCGTCACTGGCCAACGGTGAGGTCTGAAGGAAGCCATAGGGGATGTGATGCCACACCGTTTGACCATATTGCTTTGCTTGCATTAATAGTGCGATGCGCTGATTGCCAAAGAACGAATCAATTTGGTTCTGGCATGAAACAGTTTCTGCTACAATCTGATCCAAAGCATCATCTCCTGTGGTTGTTAAGGTTTTTTGACGATAACCTGTTTTACTGCAGTTGATGGTGCTTTTGTTTTGTTATTTCAGGATGTTGAATATTTTTTCAGCCTGCGAAAGTTAAGTGAGTTAATTATATACACCTGCCCCCTGACGCGGTATAACGGCAGGCAGGAATATATGAGGAAATATCGGTATAATCCAAGCGGATCAGATAAGCATGCCAGCTTTCAGGAAGCAGTATAGAATATTAGGCATTCTCGCCTTCGGCTATTTCATATTATTGGTTTACGCCAGCTGGATGCCATATGATTTTCGTACCGACATAGATTTCCAATGGCATATAAATCAGGCGTTACATGCCTGGCCTGTAAATCCATATGCCCGTGTAAGCGGCTCCGATATTCTCAGCAATCTAATTCTCTACATCCCCCTCGGGGCCCTGTTCGCGACATACTTCTCTGCAAAGAAATATGCACGATGGAAAACCTTCAGCGCCAGTCTGTTTATATGCATAGCCACAAGCTTCAGCATCGAAACAGTGCAGCTCTTTTCCACGCTGCGCACCGCAAGCATTACTGATCTGATGATGAATTCTATAAGCGGTACGATAGGCGCAGCGGCGGGTACATTATGCGGTTTCCCCCTATGGCAGAATATCAGCGCTTCTCTGGAATTGCGCCGCCAGAGCAACCCCATTGACATACTGACCCTCTTATTTACCGGACTTCTCGTTGCAGATGCCCTCTCACCCTACCGCCCTACTCTGCTGCTCTCCGAGGTCTGGCACAGCATTAAAACATCCTACTTTAATCCCATCGCCGGTTTTGCGCAACATCCGTGGCACTGGTGGCTGGTCACTCATGTTATGGTCTATATTATCTTCACCTGGATGGTAAGTCAGTGGCAGATGCGGGGGGATTCAAAGGCAGGGGTATTACATGCAGGGTTGTTCTGTAGTCTGTTTACAATAATTATCGAGTGCAGCAAAATATTTATCACTTCCCGAGTTGTAAATACTGCCAATATAATTGCAAATTCGGGCGGCATCCTGCTCGCCGTTATAATTTTACATCTGTGGCGGCATCCTGCTTCAAGCAAAACACGCCTGGTGCTGGGGATTACAGCTCTGAGTATATATATCCTCTACATTGGCTGGACACCCTTTAACTTCGCATATTCAGCCGAAGCCTTCGCCGCGAATCTGCCTCACGGCGTTGAATTTCTACCCTTTTACCACTACGCTATGGGGGCATCTCTTAACCATGTGCGCCTGTTTATCCAGACAATTATTTTCTCGGCGGCCCTAATCTATTTTGTGCGTCTGCTGCTTAAGCATACCGGTTATAGCCGGAGCCATATTATTGTAGCCATATTAATCAGTGGCGGCATAGGTCTTCTTCAGGAAGGTGGGCAGCTCTTTCTTCCGTCGCGCACGCCTTCCATGACTGATATATACTGCTATATGCTCGGTGGATTTCTCGCCAGCAGAATTCCATTGGAATATCAACAAGTAGAGGATAGAAAGGCGAAACATGATATCTGAGGATTCTGTGCGCGTAGCAGTTGTGGGAGATCTACTCTTCACGACCCCATACACAGCAGATCGCGACACCCGCGGTATGGAGGCATTGACCCCTGAAATAAATGCGGTGTTTTCAGGCTGCGATCTGGTTATGGCCAACCTCGAAAGCACCCTGCCGACACAGGAGTGTATTCGCACTGAACCACGGGTTTTCGGCACACCCCAACAGTTTAAGTCATTGCGCCAGGCGCATATCAACTTGATATCCCTCGCCAACAACCACACCTTCGATGCCCTGGAAAGCGGCTTTAAACAAACACGTGATACGTTGGATGCATTGCAGATCAATTCATTTGGAGCCGGGGCTAATCTACAACAGGCGCAACAATGCGCGAGCTTTAACATTAAAGGCGTTCGCATCGCTTTTATCGGTGCTGTTGCCCCTTCCACCGGCATGAAGTTCTTTGCTGACGCTCAAACCCCTGGCGTGGCCCAGCTCGATACTGAAGCAGTATGCGCCAATATTAAACGTCTCAAGAAAAACCACGACCACGTTATTCTCTCCCCTCACTGGGGGGACGAGCGTTTCCGCTTCCCCTCCCCTGAGCAGATTATGCAGGGGCATGCATTTATCGATGCCGGCGCCACAGCGGTACTCGGCCACCATCCACATGTAATGCAGGGGATGGAGACATACCATGGCGGTATCATCGCTTATTCACTGGGGAATTTTCTGTCCAATCCGGTCTACTGGGAAAGTGGTGACACCCTCACATGGGATCGATTTGAGCGCAGCAGCCAGATCCTCATCCTCGAACTGGATAAACAGGAAATGTTGCACTTCGAACAGATCCCCACATTCGATGACGGATCCAGTATCAGAGTAGATAACACAGGCAGGACAAGCAAATATCTGAAGAGGGCTGACAAATTCATTCAGGATGGAATCACCGCATCTAAATACAACAGGGAAGCATTCCGGGTCAGAAAGGTCTTGCCTTTCAAAGCGCAACTACGCTGGAGCAAACTCAAGCGAATCCGCCCCGGGCATATTAAAAAAGCCCTGAAATTGCTGTTGCAAAAGGACTAAACTGCTGCTTGACCCGGGATGTTCGCTTGTTTTCTCGCCAGCAAAACACCTGCAGTCCTGCCATTTTTCACGCTTCTAACAGAGATTGCACAGAACACGGGGAGGGTTTAGTATGAAATGTATAGCTCAACTTCGCTATCACGCATCCCCGGAGGTAGATACACCATGACCCAGTTACAAAAGCTCCCCATCGGGATTCAGACCTTTGAAAAGATACGCAATGATGATTTTGTGTATGTGGACAAGACTGAGCAGATAAAGCACCTTATTGACACCGGTGAATACTATTTGCTCTCCCGGCCCCGGCGTTTCGGCAAGAGCATGCTTATTTCCACCCTGCATTCGCTGTTTGAAGGGTGCAAAGAGATGTTCGAGGGGCTGTATATTTATGACAAGTGGGACTGGGAAACAACCCATCCGGTAATCAAGATCAGTTTTAGCGGAGTGGCGCGCGATCTGGCAGACATGAAGCAGGATGTAGTCGGCATTCTGGAGGAAAATCAGCGCCGTCTCGGGATAGAGTGTAAGCGCCCAGAAGATCTGGGTGGGTGTTTCAAGCAACTCATCATGGAAGCGAGCGAGAAATACGCTAAGAACGTCGTAATCCTCGTAGACGAATACGATAAGCTCATCGTCGACAACCTGGATCAGCCTGAAGTGGCCAAGCAGGGACGCGAAGTTCTAAAAGACCTCTACACCACCATCAAGGACAGTGATCAGTACATCCGGTTTGCGTTTCTCACCGGGGTGAGCAAGTTCAGTAAGGTCTCGGTTTTCAGCGGGTTAAACAACCTCAAAGACATCACCCTGGATGAACGCTT